>JAIFMS010000200.1 GCA_020048335.1 Methylococcaceae bacterium
AATGGAAAACTCATCCCCTGCTTCGGTTGTACTTTACCCTTATAATGTGCCATTTTTTTTCCTAGACGCTATTTAGGCAGCCATGTCGACTGTTGATCTCAAAGCCCGTCCTGTCACTTTATTCTACCTTGCTCTCTCGGTGCTGCTGCTGGCTGTATTTTATTTAGTGACGCAACACGTTTTTAGCCACGCGCCAAAGGTCATTAAGTTAGACACGCTGGCAATCCAACCTGTGCAAGCTCCTGTGGTATTAGGGGCGATTGAATTAGCACAAAAAATAGGCAGTCGTTCCGCTGAAAAACAGCATCTGCGCTTGATTTTTGACAGCCAACACGGCTGGCAAATTGCCAATATTGCCAAATATCGCCGAATTGATGCGCCAGGGGGCGAGTATAAAACCCGTTATTTACGCAGAATCCCTTTGCAAACAGGGGATGAGTTTTCCATTGCAGGTGAAGTGTTTACTGTGTTAGCCAGCCAAGGACAACTGGCACTTGAACACCGCCGCACGCAACAGCAATTACATTGGCAGGGTGGACAAACAGGCGCGATTCAAACCCACCAATTTGCCCATAACACGTTGCCTAAACGAACGGTATGCAGCGAAGACCACAATTATTTTAAACGATGGCTGCTTCCTTATAAATTTGCCTTTAATGAGTGGTTAATTCAACAACATTGGGGGCAAAAAGAAGAAACGCTGTTGTTTAAAATTGGCGGCAGTGTGACTTGTTTGCGCCGTTGGGGAATTAGCGAACAACAAAAACCGCTGTTTTCGCCCGATAGTGGCAGAATTTATTGGCTGGACGATCGTTATTGGCTCGCACCTTCAGGTAGACAAAGCTTAATTCAAGTTAAACCTGTGGGGCAAACCGATTTTTCTAATTTAGAACAACGCTATACCCCGTTACAACAAGCAGGGCAACCCATTGAACAACTGATTTTAGGGCGTTCTGTTTATAGCGTCTCAATAGACAAGGAAAATACCTTATCATTACAACAACGTTCAGGGGATGTATGGTTAGCAGAAGATTGGCAACAGCAACAAAAAAGTTATGGCAATCCAAACAAAAATCACCCAACACCGCAAATGACCGCGCCCGAAACCTTTGCCCAACACCTGTTTTTTTGGGTAAATCTGTTTTATATTTTAAGCTTGTTGGTCAGCATTGTCCTTGCGATGCGTGGACGATTGCGCAATTACAGTGGTTTATTGTGGCTATTGAGCCTTATCTTAGTGTGCAGCGGCAATCTGGTTTTATTGCAATTGGCAATCGGTGGATTAAATGAACGATTTTTAAATTTAAGTAGCACGTTCTTAAAAGTTAGCCTCAGTTATCAAATGCTATTACTGGCATTGTTATTTATTCCTTTAACAGGCATTACTCAAGGTGTAAAAAATCTATTTCGGATTAATCAACTCGATAGTGATTATCAGGGAATTAAAACGTATTGGGGCTATTTAATCCAACGCAGTAAAGAAATTAGTTTTTACAGCAACGCGCTGGTCAATTTATTGTTAGCCGCTTATTTCATTATGCTGTCAATGCAAGCGGTAGGCGGTTTAGAAGCAGGCGTGGCAGGTTATCAACCTGTTGAATTTAGTAAATTTATTGTGATTTTTATCAGTACCATCAGTGCGGTAGGCTATTATGAAAAACGCTATCTAGCCGCTTATGATAACCAAGGCAGTATTTTATGGAGTGTGCAGCAAACCGTTAGCCTATTTTTAGGCTTAGTAATAGTGGTGATTTTTACTACCCTGATGCTCAGTTTGGTGCGTGATTTTTCACCCATCGCCCTAATTTTTCTGTATCTGTTGCTATTTTGCTTACGGATATTGCCACATCCATTGAATGGTTCTTTTAACACAGGCGGAAAAATTATTTTTACAGGTCTGCTGTTTGTCTTAGCCATTCCTGTCACTCTCTTAGTTAGCACCAAACTCAATGGCACTCCCCCCTCATTTTTAATGAATGCCGACCGGTTTCAAGTGTGGGCAAATCCTGCTCTTTATCCACACAGTGGCAGTCAAGTCATTGATTCAATGCGGTTAATTTCCAACAGCACGGCTTGGGGACAAGCCCATTGGTTTGGTCATAACAGCCATGACATCATGCGTTTACCTGCGGTGCAAGATGACTTTATCGCCACTTTTTTAATCAGCCATTTTGGTTATCTGGCAGGTTTAAGCTTATTAGCGGTGCAATTAGCCTTTGTTTGGCAACTGATTCGCTTAAGCAACGCTTTATTGCATGACTTGCAAGGCACAGCCTCGGCACGGCAATTAGGCTATAGTGGCAGTTTATTTTGCTTTGGCTTTGCTGGGTTGTTGATTGCGCACTGGCTGATTTCTTGGAGTAATGTGTTAGGGCTATTGCCCGTGATGGGACAACCGATGTCCTTATTATCCAGTGGCGGCAGTAATTTACTGCTGTTTGTCGTGCCGTGTTTGCTATTGAGTTTTTGCTTTGCTTGGATAAAAGAACAATAGCCGTTACAATGGGGCAAGAGTCAACTGGACAGTCGCTGTTCTATCGCAAGATAGGAGGGAGGAAAGTCCGGGCTTCATAGGGTAGAGTGCTAGGTAACGCCTAGGAGGCGCGAGCCTACGGAAAGTGCCACAGAAAATATACCGCTAAATCCCCCCTGTCCCCCCTTTAAAAAGGGGGGGAATATTATGTTTCCCCTTTACAAAAAAGGGGGATTTTTGTTTCCCCCTTTACAAAGGGGGACTAAGGGGGATTTAGTAAGGGTGAAATGGTGCGGTAAGAGCGCACCGCGCACTTGGCAACAGGTGTGGCAGGGTAAACCCCACTCGAAGCAAGATCAAATAGAGAAACATTGACGTGACCCGCGTTGTTTCTGGGTAGATTGCTAAAGCGTCCAAGGTGACTTGGCGCGTAGATGAATGACTGTCCTCGACAAAACCCGGCTTATAGGTTGACTCTTTAATTTTCAACACCCCCTCGTTGAAATCCAAACTTTACAAGCTTATTCGACGCAACGGATGCGGTTTGGCTAATTCAGTCAGATAAAGCTTTTCTAATCGCGCTGCAAAGGTTTGCACGGTTTCCCCCGCACTAAAATAAATTGGCTCACCCACGCTAAAATGCAGTTGAATAGGGAACGGTGGTTTTCGATACAACGACCAGCCTTTTTCATAAAAACGACTATTGCAACGAATAAACACGGGCAAAACAGGTGCGCCCGAATGCTTTGCCAAGACTCCGACCGCGCCTTGAAATGGATTTAACCACTGCGCTTTAGTTTTTGTGCGCGTTCCTTCTGGAAATAATAACAAGGTCGCACCTTTTTTCAGTTGATGGACGGCGGCTAACAACATTTGTGAGGTAGCGTCATTCGGAATATAGCCTGCTAACCGCGCTCCGCCCCCTAAAAAAGGGTTTCTTAAAATCGCCCCTTTCATAATACAAACCGTGCGCGGAATTTTGGCAATAATAAACACCGCATCCCACAACGCGATATGATTGGGCGCAATAATCATTGCCCCTTTTCTGTCCGCTAAGGTTTGCAACGCGCTGTCGTCTAATTCC
This sequence comes from Methylococcaceae bacterium, assembly GCA_020048335.1. GTDB lineage: Bacteria > Pseudomonadota > Gammaproteobacteria > Methylococcales > Methylomonadaceae > CAIQWF01. Next base: position 3,558 of record JAIFMS010000200.1, read on the forward strand.
AAAAGTCCTGCACCTTTAAAATAGGCGATGAACAGTAAAAAAGCTTTTTGCAGCAAAAAGCGTCCACACGGTAAGGTCTGTTTTTTGGGCAACAGCACATAAAGAACTGCTCCAATCAGCGTAATAGAAAAACCAACCACCGCCCAATACAGCAGCCCTAAGCCCATTAAGAATGACTGGCAAAAAGATTTAATCAAAAATATACCTCAACTAGGTCTGTGTTACATTGTGGGCTTGGTTTCTAGGCAGTCTGCTTGTACCATAAGCGATTTATTTTATCAGCTTTTTTTCACACACCATGACTCTCAAATACACTCTGACGACCCTGCCACAATATTTATTACCCCATCATTTTCTATCGCAACTGATGAGCCAGTTTACGCATTGCGAAAATACAACCTGGAAAAACCTGATGATTGGGCAAATTATTAAAGCCTATAACCTGAATATGACCGAAGCCTTGGAAGAAAACCCCACTGCCTATCGCAGCTTTAATCATTTTTTTACTCGTGAACTAAAAAGCGCCGTGCGCCCATTAACCACTGAAAACAGCAGCATTGCCAGTCCTGCTGATGGCGTGATTAGTCAAGCAGGTGCTATTAGTGATGACACGATTTTTCAAGCAAAAGGCAAAAGCTTTACTGCAACGGATTTATTAGGCGGTGACAGTGAACGTGCCGCGCCTTTTCGAGAGGGATTGTTTAGCACGATTTATTTATCACCGCGTGATTATCACAGGCTGCATATGCCAGTGACGGGTAAATTAACACAAATGCTGCATATTCCAGGTCGCTTATTCAGTGTGAATGCCGCGACCACCGAATCAGTTCCACGTTTATTTGCCCGCAATGAGCGAGTGGTGTGTTTATTTGATACTGAAATCGGCGAAATGGCATTGGTTTTGGTCGGGGCGATTTTTGTCTCCAGTATTGAAACCGTTTGGCATGGCGTGGTGACACCACCCACCCGCGAGCAGGTACGCAGTTGGCAATATGCAGATGAAAATATTGTGCTGGAAAAGGGCGCGGAAATGGGACGCTTTAATATGGGGTCAACCATTATTGTGTTATTTGGTAAAGAAAAAGCACGCTGGCAAACTGAAATTGTGGCAGGAAAAGCGGTGAAAATGGGTGAAAAAATCGGCAATATCTTGTAGGGATTATTCAGATTGCTGGGTTAAATAAAATTGCGCTAACAATAAATCTTCTGCTTGCGTAATCTTAAGATTATCCGCCCGTCCCGACACGATTTTAGCCGATAATCCCGTCAATTCTAAAGCACTGGCTTCATCGGTCACTTGCGCATTACCTGCGGTTTGCGTTAAAGCCTGTTTTAACACCCCAAACCTAAACATTTGAGGGGTTAAGGCACGCCATACTGTACGCCGGTCTAGTGTGTGTTGAATTGACTCGCCTGCCACTTGTTTTAATGTATCGTGTGAAGGCAACGCCAAAATTCCCCCCGTTGCCTCCTCTTTTAATGTCTCAATTAGTTTGTGAATATCAGAGGTGGTGATACAGGGGCGTGCTGCATCATGCACTAAAACCCAATCATCGGCATGGGCTTGATTTTCTAAACTATTTAGAGCAGAAAGCACCGAATCGGCGCGTTCTTTTCCCCCTGCGGCAGTTAAAATTTTAGGATGTGCTGCCAAATTCAAGTTGTACCAATAAGGGTCTTCTTCTGAAATAGCCACTGCAATGGTTGTAAAAACATGAGCTTGTAACAGCCGCGTTAAAGTCTGCTCAATCACCGTGTGCTGATTTAAGGGCAGATATTGTTTAGGGCGGTCAGCCTGCATTCTTTTTCCCACCCCAGCGGCAGGAACAACGGCGAAATAGTGGGCTTTTCTCATAAAAAGTTATTCAATAATTTGAAAAAAAGTTTCATTTTCTTTAATCATCCCTAATTCATGGCGGGCGCGTTCTTCGATAGCCTCTGAACCACTACGCAAATTGAGTACCTCGGCATAAAGCCCGATATTGCGGTCTTGGCTGTCTTGTACTTCCTTTTTCAAGCCTTCCAGCCGTTGTTCATATTTGGAAATTTCATTGATTCCACCATCCCCGTACCAGAGGCGATTTTGCAGCAAGATGATTAACACAACCATCAAAATGGCGAGTAGAGTTTTGATGATAATCTCCTTTCTATAAACCTAAATTTTTAATATCTTCCGCTGTAAATTGCGAATATGATTTTTCATAACTTATTTTGCATTTAAATTTTAGACTGCTATAACCGTTTCTGATTCATTCATTAATTCAGCAGAAAGTTGTTTAATAATCTTTTGTAAAAGAGGGCTTTCTTGTAACTTTTGCACAATCTCAGAGGTCAAATGAGACTTCAAAAATGAAAGATACTTGTTTTTTCCACCAGCAAGCTCTTCTTTTATGATTTTTCTAGGTTGACTATGTATCTTATGCCATAGCTCATCATCTATTTCACGATTAACAAAAGCACTTAGCAATTCTTTGTTATCTAAAAACAAAACTTCTATGTCAGGCACGAAGGGAATCAGTAGCAATTGATTTTGAAAAATTCTTTTTAAATAACTGTTAATAAATTGCTTTTTTTTCCTCAATTTCTTTTTCAGAAAAAGTATCCGTATCAAAAAAAATGACTATTGGTAAAGGTGTTAAAGTCAGTAAAGTTTGAGCAACCGATAAAGCCGCACTATAACCGCCTGCCACAATAATTTTTGTATCTTGCAATAATTCTTGGGGCAGTAAAGACCTTAAAATAAATTCATCATCTTGTCCCTCAACAACAAAATATCGTTTGTTCTTGTTCATAGCAAACTCTCCTCATCAACTGCAAAAAAATTATACGTTCCGAATTCAATCGCTCTTTGGTATTTTTTAGTGAGGGCTTTACAGAAAA
>JAIFMS010000204.1:0-2004 GCA_020048335.1 Methylococcaceae bacterium
TTTATGTTGGACATATTACTAAAAAAATCCTCTCGATCTAACGCTCGAATTTTATAGAAATAATCCGCTTCATTTTTATGAGTTTTTAAATCCTCAATGAGTTCATACACATTATTTCTGATAACGTTATAAACATTAATTAATTCAGAATTGGCATCATTAATAATTGCTTTTTTAGGTTGTAATTCAAACAAAACAGCACCACCACCAACAAAAGGCTCATAATAAGTGGATATTTTTTTTGGCTTCAATTTCATTATTTCTGGCATCAATTGTCTTTTGCCTCCAACCCATTTTAAAAAAGGAGCTACAAGTTTATTTTTTGGCATAACTTAAGATTTGTTTGAAAAGCATAAGGGGCGAAAGGTTGAGCTAACATAAGAAAGCCCAACCCGATTAAACTAAAACTCAACGCTATCCGCTTTCGCCTGATAACTTTCCAACGGGTCAAAAGTCAAATTACAAAGCATGTTCATGTAACCATTCCCGCAACGCCTCATTCATTCGCAATTGCCACACTTCCCCTGTGGCGCGAAACGCAGAAAGAATATCCTCATCAAAAAAAACCGTTTCTTTGATTTTATTTACCTGCGTTGTTTTTACATCACAATGATTATTCAATAATTGCGGAAACAATTGCGCCGCTGTTTTCGATTCACGAAACATCGCCTTTGTCCATTCAGGATTTTCCTCATCAATCAATTCAGGATTAGGATTGTGTTGCATAGCTTTTCACCTCTCTGCTGTTTGCTTTTCGCAAACTAATAACCCGTAAAACTTCGCCGCGCACTGTAAAGACAAGCGAAAACAATCGCTCACCGATATAACCTAACGCAATAAAGCGTTCTTCGCCATAATCTTTGCGCGTATCAGCCCAAATCTTGGCGGTGGCTAAATCAAACTCAGCCGCTAACTCAAAACTAATGCCTCTTTCGAGAATATTTTTTGCATTTTTAGCAGGGTCAAACTCAATTTTCACAATCAATTGTTCTGTGATTAAGTAAAATAGTCCGCATAAAAATCTTGGTTGTGTAAAACGGTTGTCATTTTTTAATCTCCATCAAAAAATAGTGCGCAGAAAACGCTGTGAAATCTTATGCTGCGATTGATGCGCTTCCTTACGTCAGCAGCATCCTATAACAAGCGCATCTTATTGCGTTACTCACTAACTATCGGTTTAAAATAGGGTTATTCTTCATATAAATCAGCTGTTTGTGCGAATAATTAAGGTAAAAAATAGACAATTTTCAAGTATATAGTGTTTTTTATCATGTGGACGCATCATCCTTCCTTACTTTATAATCCCAGATTCAAACAGAACACTCTCAGGGATTCATACCATGAAAACTAACCACTCTCGTTCATTAAGATGCTATCTTTTAAAAGAAGATAATCACTGGGTGGCTGTGTGTATTGATTTGTCACTAGCAGCGCAAGCCGACTTATCTCATAAAGCTGTTGAAAAGTTAGAATCAATGATAAAAACATACATTGAAGAAGCTAGAACTATTCACAAAGCGTATGCAAATCAACTTCTTTCACGCAAAGCACCTCTTTCACAAGTTTTAACTTTTTATCAAATTGCATTACGTTCTTTTTTCCGTAAATTGAGACATGATTCTTTAAATCAACAAAGAGATCATACCTTTTTTGAGACTTTTCCTAATCAAATAGCTTAAATCCTAGAAATGTTTGGATTTAGGAAGTTTGCCCCGCCCACTTGTGCGCAAGTAAAAATGGCTTTAAAAAACATGGGGTTTATGGCACACAAACAAAATGGCACATCTCATGAACATTGGACTAAAATAATTGAAGGTCGATTATATAAAGTTACCGTTGATTGTACTAAATCTCCTTTTGGCGATATTTTAGTTACATCAATGGCAAATCAAGCTGGCGTGAGCAAAAATACGTTTCTGCGTTATTGCCATGATAAAAAACTCAAAAGCGATCCACATCAAAAATAGTTTTTGATTCATAGTAAAAAAAACCGTATGAAGCTTT
>JAIFMS010000204.1:2037-8458 GCA_020048335.1 Methylococcaceae bacterium
GAAGCTTTACTCCATACGGGCTATCTCATTTTTTAAAACTCCACCAAATCCGCTTTCGCCTGATAACTTTCTAGCAGGTCAAAATTGATTCAAAACTCTTGAATAGGCAAAGAAAAATCCTGTTGCTGCTGAATCGGCTTAATCTGCAACAACACATCATGCAATTTTTCTTTCGCCACTGCACGATTGTAATCATCCTGCAAACCTGTCCAAAAACCTTCGGACAAACCAAAATAACGCGAAATTCTTAACCCTATTTCGGCGGTAATATCGCGTTTACCTGCAATAATTTCACCAATTTTGCGCGGCGGCACACCAATTTCTTTCGCCAAACGCGATTGACTCATCGCCAACGGCTTTAAAAACTCTTCCTGCAAAATTTCCCCAGGTGTGGGATAAGGCACGGTGCGCATATTCTTCTGCCAAGATTTTATTCAATTCAACTTTGCCAGTGAAAAACTCGATTAACTTTTTCTTGCTTATCAAAGCACACACTTAAATAATCGGCATCAATTTTAAGACCGCTACAATACCCAAGCTCATAATTAATGCAATTTTGATATGTACGCTCTTCTTTACCGAGTAACTGAATAACGCCAAGTCGAGGAGTTCCAATAAGCAAATAATTTTCCTCTAAATCCTTGTACATTTTTCCACGCACACATTCAGATTCTTTATCCAAACAGTCGGATTCTTTTTTGCAATCTAAAGCTGAAGACCAAACGGATTGATTAAAGTTTTTTCCTCTAAATGGTAAGTTATGCCAAAAAAAATGTATATTCATCACAAAAATAATAGCTGATAGAAATAGTATGCCTATTAAAATCGCAATCCATTTGATAATTTTGAGTATTATGGTACGCATTCTAGTAGCTCTGATGATATTTATAGCATTTTTAAGTCAATAAGGTAGAATTTAAAAACATAAGTCATTGATTTTAAATGAATTTTACATATTGAAATCTATTCTCGTGAATTAAAAACGCTATAGGTGGGTTAAACAGGCGCAAAAACACGCCTGTCAAAAACACACTATTTTTAAAACTCAACGCTATCCGCTTTCGCCTGATAACTTTCTAGCTGGTCAAAATTCAAATAGCGATAAGACTCATCCGCTGTTTCATTAATCTGCAACGCATACTGCTGATATTCCTCAACAGTGGGAATTTTGCCCAAAATCGAACACACCGCCGCCAATTCCGCTGAAGCCAAATACACATTTGCGCCATTACCTAAGCGATTGGGGAAGTTGCGCGTGGAAGTTGAAACTACCGTCGCATTATCCGCCACCCGCGCTTGATTGCCCATGCACAACGAACAGCCCGGCATTTCTTGCCGCGCACCCGATTGGGTAAAAATATCCGCGTAACCTTCTTCAGCAAGTTGGTCGGCATCCATTTTAGTCGGTGGCGCAATCCATAATTTGGTTGGTAAAATCCCCCCTAGCCCCCCTTTATTAAGGGGAGAAGTAGAGCTTTCCTCCCCCTTTGCTAAAGGGGGATTGAGGGGGATTTGTTTCAATAAGTTACCTGCGGCGCGAAAATGCCCAATATTCGTCATGCACGAGCCTAAAAACACCTCATCAATTTTCGTTCCCGCCACCGCAGACAACGGCTTCACATCATCAGGGTCATTCGGACACGCTAACAACGGCTCTTTGATGTCATCCAAATCAATGTCAATAACAGTGTGATATTCGGCATCTGCATCCGCTTTTAACAACACCGGATTTGCCAACCACGCTTCCATACTGGCAATGCGGCGTTTTATTGTCCGTGCATCACCGTAACCTTGCGCAATCATCCAATTTAACAAGGCGATATTTGACACCATATATTCGCGAATTGGGGCTTCATTCAAGTGAATCGTGCAACCACCCGCTGAACGTTCCGCTGAGGCATCCGACAATTCAAACGCCTGTTCGACTTTTAAATTTGGCAACCCTTCAATTTCCAAAATCCGTCCTGAAAAAACGTTTTTCTTACCCTGTTTTTCTACTGTCAGCAAACCTTGTTGAATGGCAACGTAAGGAATTGCATTGACCAAATCACGCAGCGTAATCCCCGGTTGCATCGTGCCTTTAAAACGCACCAGTACCGATTCTGGCATATCCAACGGCATTACGCCCGTTGCGGCGGCAAACGCGACTAAGCCTGAACCTGCGGGAAACGAAATCCCAATCGGGAAGCGGGTATGGGAATCGCCGCCCGTGCCAACGGTATCGGGCAATAACATGCGATTCAGCCACGAGTGAATAATGCCGTCGCCAGGTCGCAACGACACGCCGCCACGATTCATAATGAAATCAGGCAAACTGTGGTGCATGGTGACATCGACCGGTTTAGGATACGCGGCAGTGTGACAAAATGATTGCAGCACCAAATCCGCAGAAAACCCTAAACACGCCAAGTCTTTCAGTTCATCGCGGGTCATCGGCCCGGTGGTATCTTGTGAACCGACCGTGGTGATGTGGGGTTCACAATAAGTATGTGGACGAATTCCTGCCACGCCACAGGCTTTGCCTACCATTTTTTGCGCTAAGGTAAACCCTTGCTCGCTGGCTGTTTCATCCTGCGGACGGCGAAAAACCTCAGAAACAGGTAAGTTCAAGGTTTTGCGTGCTTTATCCGTTAAACCGCGCCCAATAATCAAGGGAATGCGTCCACCAGCACGGACTTCATCCAAAATCACCTCGGTTTTTAAGCGAAATTCCGCCAGAATTTCATCACTGTCGTGGCGTTTAATTAGCCCTTGATAAGGAAAAATATCAATGACATCGCCCATGGCGATTTTTTCCACCGCACATTCAATCGGTAACGCGCCCGAATCTTCTAAAGTATTGAAAAAAATTGGCGCGATTTTGTTGCCGATACACACGCCGCCTGCGCGTTTATTGGGAATATGCGCAATATCGTCACCAATAAACCACAGCAACGAATTGGTCGCCGATTTGCGTGACGAGCCTGTACCGACCACGTCACCGACATAGACAATCGGAAAGCCTTTATCTTTCAATTGGTTAATTTGCTGTTCGGCGTGGGTAATGCCTTCGCGCGGTATTTTTAACATCGCTTTGGCGTGTAACGGAATATCGGGACGCGACCACGCATCCGGCGCGGGGGATAAATCGTCGGTATTGGTTTCGCCGGTGACTTTAAACACCGTGAGAGTTAATTTGTCCGCTAAGGCGGGTTTGCGCAAAAACCATTGCGCCTCTGCCCACGATGCCAATAATTGTTGCGCAAACACATTTCCCGCTTTAGCTTTGTCTTCTACATCAGAAAAAGCTTCAAAAATCAATAAGGTATGTGCTAAGGCTTCGACTGCTAGCGGCGCAAGTTCGGTGTGGTCTAAAAGTTCGATTAACGGCGCGATGTTATACCCACCGAGCATCGTGCCTAATAATTGCGTGGCTTGGGCGGGATTTAAAATCGGCGATTGCGTTTCACTTTTGGCAATGGCGGCTAAAAAGCCTGCTTTGATGTAAGCTGCCTCGTCAACACCCGCAGGGACACGCTCGCTGAGTAACTCTAAAACAAAGGCTTCCTCGCCTGCGGGCGGAGCTTTGATTAACTCGACTAATTGAGCCACTTGTTGGGCAGTTAAAGGGAGTGGGACTATGCCTTGTGCAGCGCGTTCTGTAACCTGTTGACGATATTGCGATAACATGACTAATTTTTCCTTTTGCAATGAAGTTAAAGGGGCAATTATACAAGTTATGCTTGCAGCGCGTATGGCTGACTGAGTGCGGCAAGAAGAAAAATGGAGAAGGTTTACTAAAAGCTGCGTTGGCTTTTTTTAGGCAACCGCAGCTTTCAAAAAAAGTAATCGCCTGTTATTCTTACTGTTTTTTAAACAACACGGTCAATTAAAGTTTGTCTTGTAAAAAAGGCTTCTAAATTAGCTAAAACTTTTTCCCCCATTGCCGTGCGGGTGGCGATGGTGGCACTGCCTAAATGCGGTAATAACGAAACATTGTCGAGCGTTAAAAATCCAGAGTCTAACTGTGGTTCATTTTCATAAACATCCAAACCCGCCCCTGCAATTGTTCGCGCTTTTAATGCAGCAATTAACGCAACACTATCAACGACATCACCGCGTGCAGTATTAATCAAATGCGCGGTTGGCTTCATTAAAGCAAGCCGTTGTGCATTGATTAAATGTTTAGTCTCTACCCCGCCTGGACAATGTAAGGAAACAAAATCAGTTTGGGACAATAATTGTTCAATGCTGTCACAACGCGCGGCGGGCAAATTTTCAGTTAAAATCGGCGCGGCAGGACTGGGTTTGAAATATAAAATTTTCATTCCAAATCCGTAATGGGCTTTCCGCGCCATCGCTTGGGCAATTCGTCCAAAACCAATCAAACCCAACGTTGCCCCAGTGACATCACTGCTCATCATTTGGGTTGGACACCAGCCTGTCCATTGTCCAGAGCGCACTAATCTATCGCCTTCTGCACCGCGCCGTGCTGACATTAATAATAAGGTCATGGCAATGTCGGCGGTGCTTTCGGTCAATACACCCGGGGTATTGGTGATGATTAAGCCTTGTTGTTGAGCGGCAACCACATCAATATGGTTATAGCCCACACCAAAATTGCCCAAAATTTTGCAGCGTTTATTTTCTACAGTCAGCACAGCGGCGGGTAATGAATCGCAAACCGTGGGGCAAACCGCGTCATATTGTTGCAAAGCCGCTTGCAATTGCTGCGCCGTTAAAGGGGTATCTGTTTCATTCAACGTGACATCATAACGCTGTTGTAATTTGGCTTCGACACTGGCAGGCCAACGACGAGTCAGCAGCACTTTGGGTTTTGTCATCTTACACGGACTCCTATAATTTAAGGAATCGTAAATTATCAGGTATTCAAATTTTGAAATCCACCCCAACCCTCCTTTACAAAAGGAGGGAGTTCCCCCTTTTTTAAAGGGAGCCTCAGGGGGATTTTGATACCCCATAATTCTCGACTCACTACTTATTGATAAATTAAAGGAGAGAAAGTTTACCGTTTTTTCCATTGACTGCAATAGAATAGTCCGCTTTTACACGATGACGCATAATTTTAAAAGATGACGATTACAGGGGTTATTTTAGCGGGGGGCTTGGCACGGCGAATGAATCAACAAGACAAAGGCTTGCTGTTATATCGCGGACAGCCTTTAGTCAGTTATGCGATTAACGCACTATCGCCGTTAGTAACGGAATTGTTTATTAGTGCCAATCGCCACACGGATGTTTATAGCCAATTCGGTTATCAGGTGCTTGTTGATAAAAATCAATCGTTTGATGGACCGCTCGCAGGTATTTTAACTGCGCTCAGTGTTTGTCAAAGCCCCGTGTTAGTGGTGATGCCCTGTGATTCGCCCTTGATTAAAACGAGGCATTTGCAAAAATTAATCACAGGATTAGGCAATGAGTCGGCAGATATTGCCGTGGCATTTGATGGACAGCAGCGACACAATGTTTTTTTGGCTTTAAAAACAACTTTACAAAGCAGTTTAGCCGCCTATCTTGCCAGCGGAGAACGTAAAATAGACAGCTGGCTTACTCAGCAACGTTTAACGCAAGTGGATTTTAGTCAGGAAAAAGCGGTGTTTGCCAATATCAATACCCCCGCTGATTTAACTGCTTTAAGCGATTCAGAGGATTAATAACTTTGCTAAAAGGTTGTAAGCAATCAGGCAAACGTTATCCAATCTTACTAAATCGCCCTCGCCCCCTTTAAAAAAGAGGGGAACGCCCTCCTTTTTTAAAGGAGGGTTGGGGTGGATTTCAAAATTAACTCACTTTTTTAGGTCAAAAAATTTTATGTTCAATCTCACCGATAAACCTCGCATCATGGGAATTTTAAATGTCACGCCTGATAGTTTTTCTGATGGTGGACAATTTAATACCGTGCAAACCGCCTTAACACAAGCCGAAAAAATGCTCCTTGAAGGGGTCGATATTATTGACATTGGTGGTGAATCCACGCGCCCCAATTCGCTGTCTGTGTCTTCTGGCGAGCAAATTGCGCGAGTGATTCCTGTGATTCGTGCGATTAGACAGCAGTTGTCTACGGAGGTGTTGATTAGTATCGACACCCGCTTAAGCACGGTGGCAAAAGCTGCATTAGCGGCGGGTGCAAATATCATTAATGATGTCAGCGCAGGACGCGATGACCCTGCAATTTTAACGGTTGCAGCACAAGCGGCTTGTCCATTGATTTTAATGCACATTCAAGGCACACCGCAAACGATGCAGGATAATCCACAGTATCAGGATGTGGTGACAGAAGTGTTAAGCAGTTTACAAAAAGGTGTCGCAAAAGCCATTGCCGCTGGGGTGTTACGCGAAAATTTGATTATTGACCCAGGCATTGGTTTTGGAAAACGGGTAGACGATAATTTAGCGTTATTGGCGCATTTAGAGCAGTTTG
>JAIFMS010000156.1 GCA_020048335.1 Methylococcaceae bacterium
AACTGAGTTTGGCACTTTCATTGGAATTAAAATTAAAATACCGATAGCCTAACCCCCAAATAATATCGTGATTTTCTAACTCATTAAAATTGTGCTGAAAAGACAAATCAACGGTTTGTTCACGCGGTTTAAATGGCGTTAAAAATGACCAATTTGCCGCATCGTATTTATAATACAACTGCAAGGCGGTTTCTGAGGTGGCGGAGATTTTATGTTTCCAGCGTGTTTGAAAATTTCCGCCTTTATGCTGGGCAGGTGAGTCTTGTTCGCGCACAATAAACGGCGAAAAGGGCGGGGCAAAATCTTCTTTATTGCCCGTGCGGGAATGATAAATATCGCCTTGTATCGTAACCGAATCGTTTGCGCTAGCTGTCCACTCACTTTTAAAACCACCTTGATAATTTTCCCAATCATCTTGGGCATTTTGTCCTGTTACAGTGTGATTATTATTGCGCTTAAAGCCTTTTCCATACAGGCGATAATCAACCGTACTGCCGATTTTTCCACCGTATCGGGCATGAAAAAAACCTTGCTCTTGGTTGCCAGCTCCAACACTTAACTGCGCACCGTGTGACTCTTTAGCACTTTTGGTAATGATATTAATCACCCCATTAATCGCATTAGCTCCCCACATTGCCGCTCCTGCGCCACGGATGACTTCAATTCTATCCACCTCTTCTAAGGGGGTGTCTTCTCGGTGCCAAAATACCCCTGAAAAAATAGGTGTGTAAATCGTTCGCCCATCAATCATCACCAATAATTTAGAGGAAAAGCGGTCATTAAAGCCCCGCGCACTAATAGCCCATTTATTGGCATCAATTTGTGCTACTTGCAAACCAGGAGCCATCCGCAAAGCATCTGGAACCGTTGTGACACCTGACCTGCGAATAGCCTGTTGTGAAATCACAAAAATAGCCGCTGCCGCCTCGTTTATTTTTTGCGTTTTCTTGCTAGCAGAATAAACATATCTTTCTGCGTGTAAATAAGCTAACTCATCTTCCAGTGCCTTATCGTTTGTATCGGCATAACTCAATGGATTAACCAAACAGAGTGTTACAAAAGCCACGTTTTTTAATTTCATTAAACTCTTACAAATCATATAAATAACTTTAAATAATCTGCAACTCGGCTATCTTTAGTGAGTAAAAGACCCGTGGCTTTCCGTCCCTGCCTCACGACAAGTTTGGCTTTGTTGTCAAGGTTAATCACCTAAATTAACAACCCTGAGATATTGGTTAAATTGCACTATTTAAGGCATTATCACACACCGTTCTTTGTCAGGTACAATGCTTGTTTTTCTACAAAGAGGAATTTCAAATGGACAGTCCTTTAAAAATTTTAGTCACGGGTAAACGAGGGCAAGTGGGTTGGGAATTACAACGTACACTAATGCCACTGGGGCGGGTATTTGCCGTTGACAGAGAAAGCATGAATTTAGCCGATTCCTCTGCCATTGTCCAAACAATTGCACACTTAAAGCCTGATGTGATTGTCAACGCCGCCGCTTACACCGCTGTCGATAAGGCGGAAACAGAACAAGCTTTAGCCATGCAAATCAATGGTCAAGCAGTACAAGTATTGGCAGAGGAGGCAAAAAAACACAAAGCGTTGTTGATTCATTACTCAACCGACTATGTGTTTGATGGCACAAAATCACAACCCTATTCTGAAAACGACACCACCGCACCGGTTAATTATTATGGCGTAAGTAAACTTGCTGGCGAGCAGGCTATTCAAACCGTTGCCAGTGACTATTTGATTTTGCGCACCTCGTGGGTGTATGGCAATCGCGGCAATAATTTTTTACTGACCATGTTGCGCTTAATGCAGGAACGGGAAACTATGGCGATTGTCAGTGACCAATATGGCACACCCACTTGGGCGCGTTTTATTGCCGAAACCACCGCACATATCATTAAACAAGCCTTACAGGAAAAAGCCGAGCGACTTTTTACCTCAGGGGTTTATCATTTAACCGCCACAGGTGATACAAGTTGGCATGGCTTTGCGCAAATGATTTTGCAACTGGCAAAGAAAAACGCTTGGCAACCCGAGTTAAAAATTAAAACCCTTGATAAAACGGGGACGGCTAATTATCCAACGCCTGCGAAAAGACCACTCAATTCACGCATGGCAACAGAGGCTTTGTGTGAGCGTTTTTCCTTACATTTACCTAGCTGGGATGAAGCGTTAGCCTTGTGCATGGAACGGCTGCATAACGGTGATTAAGCGTTAATTAAAAGTTTTTTATACAACGCCGCATAGTCTGCACCCATCTTGCGTCCAGTAAAAAGCTGCTCATAACGCAACCGAGCAGCTCTCCCATAGTGCGCAACTTGCGTAGGATTTGCGGCAAGTGTTTCCATCGCCGCGCAAAATTGTTGCGGGTCTTGTGGCGCGACCACTAAGCCGGTTTCGCCGTCGGCATTGACAAAACTGGTTCCTGTGCCAATTTCGCAACAAATCATCGGTTTGCCATACATCGCTCCTTCCAACAAACTAACGCCAAAAGCCTCAGAACGTAAATGCGACGGAAAGACTACCGCCAGCGCGAGTTTAAGTAATGCGACTTTTTCTGCGTTACTGACATAGCCTAAAAACTGCACATTTTTTAAGCCTAACCGCTGCGCTTGCGCTTTTAAGGCGGACTCTTCCGAACCCCGTCCGACAATCACCACCGGTAAATCACTGTTTTTTACCGCGTCTAGCAAAATGTGTAAACCTTTGTAATAACGTAACACCCCGATAAATAAGAAAAAGTTTTCACCTACCCGCAACCGCATCGCTTCTACATCGCTGTCAGTGACCTGCGGATAACTTGCATCGTCCACGCCGATAGGAATCACAGTCACTTTTTCGGCGTGCTGTTGTAGCATGGCACTGGTGGCAAAATAATTCGGTGACGTGGCAACAATCGCCGTCATTTGCTTTAAAAACTTGCGCTTTAATGGACGATACAGTTTAAGCAGCCCTTGTTGCCTGACAATATCCGATTGATAAGTCAACACGGTCGGCTTCGTGACTCGTGCGGCAAGATGTAACATGTCCGCAAACGGCCAAGGAAATTGGTAATGCACCAAATCTGCCCACTGCACCAAGTCTTTGAATAGCCCCAACGCAGACAGTGAAATATCGCAAGAGGCGATTTCCAAGGTACATTTGGCGCGATATACCGTGATGCCATCGTATTCGACGATAGCCGGTTCAGGCTGATGACTTAAGCAAAACACTCGACTTTCCACGCCGTGCGCTTGGGTATTTTTACAAATTTGGCGGATAACTTCTTCTAAGCCGCCTTGGGTATCAGGAAAAAAAGTGCGATAGACGTGCAGGACGCGCATGGTTTTATAAGCAGTTAATTTTTATGAGGATTTATTATTTTAACACAATGCCAGTTAAAACTACGGCAGAGTTTTAGCCATGTAGTACATCGAAAAAGTGGCGGTGTGGTGAGGTTTTTTCCTTAGATTCTATTTTCAAAACTCAATATTCCGCGCTGATAACGGTTTGGTCAAATTGACAATATGCAAAATCTCAACCCTTTTTTTCGATAGGTTGATGCGATAAAAAGCCGTATATTTTTTATAAGTCAGTTTTCGAATATCATCTTGATAAACCGCTCCTATTTCTGGTGAACTACTTAATGAATCAGTAAAAACAGCAACTAACTCTACAATAAATTGTTGGCTATTTTTTGGATTATTTAGCGCGATAAAATAACCGATTTCAAATAATTCATTCTCCGCTTGAGGCATAATTTCAACATCATACGTTTCCATGCGCTATTCCTTATTTTTCAAGGCTTTCTAAAATCCGTTGATTTAATCGCTTGGCATAATCCTTATTTAAAGGAATTCCTAAACCCGCATCGGCTTGTTCTATGCCGATTTGAATTTTTATGCGCGTGTCCTGTTCTTGTTCTAACAAGGCTTGATTTTTGGCTTTTAAAAAGTCGACAAAATCAAAAACTTCTAATGTCAACCATTCAGGAAAGGTTTGTAAATCTTGATAAATTAATTCTGCGGTGTTCATGATTTTATCTCCGAATTTTCATCTGATTGAAAAAGAAAGGTGGCGGCTGGGGTGATATTTTTTTTCGCTTCCGAAATCAGCCAATTTAAAACATTCAATAAACGTTGTAAATTTTCAACGGCAGAATAGGCAATCACTTCTTGAGTAAAATGCTGTTGATTTAATTTTCCAAATTGCCAAAACAAGCCGGTGGTGACAATACCATAAATAGCTTGCTCAGGTTTTTGATTAAAACGTTGTGCGGCAATCATTTCTGATAACGCTTGCGCCCAGCCTTCATTAAAATTCTCTTTTTTCGCTTCGGCAACACAAATAACAGGATGCGTAAAGGTTGTGCCAATATCAGATGAAGGGGCAATTAAAAAGTCTGGAATACCCACTAATCCATCTTCTTCGCTAATATCAAATTTAACGTGCGACCATAGTGAAATTTCATTATGTTTACAGACGATATTGAGAATGGGTGCAATGATACTTTCG
Organism: Methylococcaceae bacterium; assembly: GCA_020048335.1. Taxonomy (GTDB): domain Bacteria; phylum Pseudomonadota; class Gammaproteobacteria; order Methylococcales; family Methylomonadaceae; genus CAIQWF01. Next base: position 4,513 of record JAIFMS010000156.1, read on the forward strand.
CAAATGGCATTTTCACTGACATAATTGCGTTTTAATTTCAAATTATCATCAATGAATTCAAATAAGCCGTCTGAAATAGTGATAGGCATTTCTTGAATAAAGGGCGTTTCATTAAATTTAATTTGAAATCGCGTAGCGACTTCTTCATAACTGCTGAATTTACCGTAGGGCATAATAAGTACCGAGTGTGATGATGTTAATTCTGAAAATCCTATTCAAGCTGCCGCTTTTGTGTTTCAAGTGGTTTTATCCTGATTTCATCAGTGCTACTTTAAGCGGCTTCTAAATATTCTCTGACATCGACTTGCACACCGATTTCTAATGCGCGTTTTGCAATGCTAAATAGTTTAGCTGAAATCGTTTCGCCAATAAATTCTTCACCGCAGTTATTGCAGACATCCGCCGGTACTCGTTTAAAAACCAGCGTGGTTTTTTGGCGTTCTAAAATAACGGTGGCGTAGCCTGATTCGGTTTCACCGTGTTTACAAATAGGGCATTTCATGGTTTTTTCCTCGTAAAATCGTTATTCCAAATTAGCGGGTCAGGATAATACGCTGTGATAATGATAATTTCATCTAACTCATTTTTGGCATAAATAACGTGCAAAGGTTGATTTTCTTTCCAGCCCAATAACAAACTACTTGGATAAGGCTGGTCTTCTGGATAATCAGCGATGATTTTTCCTGTTTGAATAACGTGTCTGACATCCTCAATATCAATGTCACGTTCAAACATGCGTTTTAAGGCGTGATTACGAAAAATCAAATTCATCGTTTAATCCTAAAAATTCTGTTCAAATCCTGCCGCCATACTTTAGACCAGCGAAACACAAAGAAAAGTGGCGGCGGGGTGATGTTTTTTCTTAGATTTCATTCTATTTCTTTCCAATAATCATCAATACCATAAAATCCATAATCACAAGCATTTTTTACTGTTTCGTTATAGAGTTCAAAAGTGCAACATTCACATTTAACCATTTCGGCATAAGTTTTCCCGTCTACTTGTTTATCATAATAAATAACAAGCGATTCAACTCCACATACGGGACAATTTTTAATTAGATAATTTTTTTTGTTGAGATTAATCGCTATTTTTTTAGCACGCTCTGCTTTTTGCTTGTCAAAAAATTTTGAGATTCCAACATTAAGTTGATTGAAAATAGGAAATATCTTCGGATGGTTACTATTTTCTATTTCATAAGGTTCGCTTAGAGGATTTTCATATGCTGCCCTGCCTAATTCCTTTAAGAAAGCCAATTTTCCAGTATCAGGGGAATCTAATTTTGATTCTTCGATAATTTCATCAATTGGGTCTATTGGACGAAAAAGTTCTTTGTATTTCCAAATATGTGTATTAGAAGAAAAATTAGATAAATTTAGTGCATCTTTTACAAATGGAAGTACATAGCTACCTATAAAAATATCAAGTGCTTTATAGTGAAGAATAAAAATACCTTTATGTAAAATGGAGTTTCTTAGGTAATTTAATTTCATGCAAGTATCTTCATACTTTAAAAAATCAAAGTTTAAATTGTTTAAAGATTTTAATTCATCTATTATAGACTTAGCATCTTTGACTCTAATATTTTCTTGTTCTTCAAAACTTAAATTTATCTTATTTTTAATTTTATCTGTAATTTGAGTAGCAATATTATCATCTTTATCTAAAGTTCGTACATTACCATTTTTCTTTTTCTCATATAATGATAATAAGTTTTGATTATTATTTATAAGGCAATCTTTTAGAATTTTTTTGCATACTAATTCAGAAAAATGCTGGAAATGTATAATTGTTTCTATACACGCCTCACAGTAAGAATTATTATAGCTTTGTTCACCAAGAAGATTAAGCTTACAAGCTTGGT
>JAIFMS010000102.1 GCA_020048335.1 Methylococcaceae bacterium
TATACTTTAACGAACAGTGCAGGTGAGCAACTCGATAGTTCGATAGGCGCAGAGCCGTTAACCTATTTACACGGCGAGGGCAATATTATACCCGGTTTAGAACAAGCCTTAGAGGGAAAAAAAGTCGGTGATAAATTTACCGTGACAATTCCTGCGGCTGAAGGCTATGGTGAATATGAAACGTCGATGGTGCAAAAAGTGGCACGGCAAATGTTTGAAGGCGTTGATGACTTGGAAGTGGGAATGATGTTTAATGCCGATGTCAGTCACGGCACAGGGGTTGTAACCATCACCAGCATTGAAGGCGATGAAGTGACTGTCGATGGCAATCATCCCTTAGCAGGTCAAGCATTAACTTTTGCTGTTGAAGTCACCGAGGTTCGTCTTGCCAGTGCCGATGAATTAGAACATCGTCATGCTCATGGCGCAGGTTGCGACCATTAATTTTTAGCTTTATTGTCCCATCTTCCCCCTTTACTATCAGGGGGAAATCTATTTCTGTAAATCCCCCTAATTGACCTCACACACCGCTGTTTTTATTTCTTTGTCTCAGTCTTTGCGTAACACCTTAAAATTGCCGTTTTGTCTTACGCAACAGGGAAAAATTATCTCACGGGCTGATTTTTTTGCGCATGCTTTTGCCGTCAGTCAACAACTGCCTACCGCCAGTTATGCAATTAACCTCTGTCAAAACCGCTATCTGTTTATGGTTGGATTTCTTGCCGTCTTATTGCGACAACAAATTAACTTATTGCCTCATAATCTAACCCAACAAACCCAAGCTTATTTATTAGAAACTTATTCAGATAGTTATTGTTTAACCGACCAACCTTTTGCGCACACGGCACGGACTTTTTTGCTAACTGAGGCTTTATTCAGCAATGCAAATCGCACTGATTTTCCCCTGATTGACATAGCCCAACCTGCCGCGATTTCATTTACCTCAGGCAGTACAGGCATTCCCAAACCGATTAGTAAAACCTGGGCTGAGTTTGAAACAGCGGCTCAATTAGCGTTAACGGCACTTAAGTTGCACAATAAAACCTTAACATTAGTATCAACCGTACCGCCGCAACATATGTATGGCTTGGAAACGTCGTTGTTTTGGACACTGTTTTCAAGCTTAAGTATTTATAGCGGTCGCCCTTTTTATCCTAAAGATATTGCCTTAACCCTCCAAACTGCTGGCAGAAGTTTACTTGTTTCAACCCCTGCCCATTTAAAAATTTGCTGCCAAACGCAACAGGACTGGCAAAATGTAGAGCGGGTTTTATCCTCGACTGCCCCTTTATCAAGTGAGTTAGCAACAATGGTAGAGCAACAATTTCATGCTCCGTTAGTTGAACTTTATGGCAGCACCGAAACCCTTTCCTTTGCATTTCGCCGCACGACACAACAGGATTTATGGCAACTGTATCAAGGCATAAAACTTACTGAACAAGCGGGACAGTTTTGGGTCAGTGACGGGCATTTACCTTACCCTGTTAGTCTGGATGATAGCTTTAAACTTTATGCCGACAATCGATTTAGTAGCTTGGGGCGTAGCAGCGATGTGATTAAAATTGCAGGTAAAAGAGCCTCGTTAGCCGAGCTTAATTACCAACTTAATCAAATTCCTGCGGTTGAAGATGGGGTGTTTTTTAAAACCCACACAGAACGACTTGCCGCGCTGGTGGTTGGTAATGTGACAAAAACTGACATTATCACAGCTTTAAAAACAGCGGTTGATGCGGTTTTTTTACCCAGAGCGATTTATCATGTCCCTAAACTGCCACGCAATGCGATAGGCAAATTGGGCAAAGCCGAACTTGAGCTACTTATCCGAGACTTAACCGATGAATGAGCGAATTCAACATTATACAATTGCCGCCACACACCCTTGTTTTGCAGGGCATTTTCCCAATAATCCTGTTGTCCCTGGGGTGGTGGTGCTTGATTATGTCAGGCAATTGCTCAGTCAGTGGCAACCTACGTTGCGAATAAAAACCCTTAGGCAAGCTAAATTTTTACAGCCGCTGTATCCTGAGCAAGTTTTTAGCATTCATTTACAGCAACTTACAGAACAGATGATTAAATTTGAATGTCGGCGTGATGAACAGCAATTAGTTGTCGGGACGCTTAACATGGAAAAAAACCAATGAATACCCAATGGCAAACCTACAAAGAGCGCAGTAATCCACTGGCGTTGCAACTGATGCGTTGGATTGCGCTACATTTAGGCAGACCCAGCGCACGGCTGTTGTTATATCCAATTACAGGTTATTTTTTGCTCTTTGCCCCGAAACAACGCCGCGCTTCATTTCTGTATTTGCAACGAGTTTTACCCAAAAAACCAACGTTTTGGGAGGTGGCAAAACATATTCACTGTTTTGCCGCTACCATTTTGGATCGAATTTATTTAATGACAGGGCAGTTTGAGAAATTAACCATTGCTTTTCCGCCTGATAATATACCCGTCACTTATTCACGCAACGGGCAAGGCTGTTTGTTATTAGGCAGTCATCTGGGCAGCTTTGAGGTGTTGCGCAGTTATTCGATAAAAAAATGTCCTTTGCCAATCAAAGTGTTGATGTCTGAACGACAAACCCCGATGATTGTTCAAATGCTGAACGCACTCAATCCTGAGGTGGCAAATACGTTGATTCCATTGGATGGCAATCCCCATAGTTTATTGAAAGTCAAAGAAGCGATTGAAACAGGCGCGATAGTAGGAATGCTGGGGGATAGGGTGATGTCAAAAAAACGAGAAAAAACCGTTTCTTGTCTGTTATTGGGTAAAAAAGTCGATTTGCCTAGCGCACCAATTTTAATTGCTGCGAGTTTAAAAGTGCCTTTAATCGTATTTTTTGGACTGTATCATGGCGGCAATCGCTATGAAATTCATTTTGAATTATTGGCCGAACAAATTGTTTTAAGTAGCGCACAGCGGCAACAAGAGATTCACTATTGGGTACAACGTTATGCGGCGTGCTTGGAAAAACAGATGCGCCGCGCACCTTATAACTGGTTTAATTTTTATGATTACTGGCAAGATGATGAATAATCCGCCTTTATCACAAGCGCAATTTGCTGGATTAATACCGCATTCGGGGGCAATGTTATTGATAGACGAGGTGATAAGTTGGAATGAAGAAAAAATTATCACTCGCTGCCAATCTCATCGAAAAACCGATAATCCGCTGCGGTTAGCAGGGCAATTATCCGCCCTGCATTTAATTGAATATGGGGCGCAAACGATGGCAGTACATTGTGGCTTATTGACAGGACAAGCCCGCCCTGGTTTTTTAGCCGCCGTGCGCAGTGCGCATTTTTACAGAGATGATTTAACGAGCTTACAGACTGATTTAATCATCCAAGCCACCGCCCAATTACAGTTAGCCAACGGGGCGGTTTATCATTTAATCATCGCCGATACAGAAAACACGCTGTTGCTGGATGCGTGGGCTACTGTGATTCACATTTAATCCACGCTTTTGTCGCTCACCATTAAAAAAGAATTGTTTTTGCCGCTGCACCTGCTTCCTCACGCGCCAATTTAGGCACTAAATAGCCTGGCAAACAACTTTGTAATTGTTTCATTAATCCAATTGCCTCGGCTTCAGGCACCTCAAAATGTCCAACGCCATTGGCTTTATCTAACAAATGTAAATAATAAGGCAAAATACCTGCCTCATGTAGGGTTTCGCTCAGGGTTTTTAAGGCGGGTAAGCTGTCATTCACCCCGCGTAGCAACACCGCCTGATTCAACAAAGTCAACTGGGTAGCTTGCATTTTTTGACATACGCTTTTAACCTGCGCACTGAGTTCATTGGCATGATTACAATGCACCACCATCACAACAGATTTACTGCTTTGTGTGAATGTTTCAAGTAGCTGCGGCGTAATACGGGCAGGCAACACAATCGGCAAGCGGCTGTGAATCCGAACCCGCTTAAGATGGGGGATTTTTTCAAATTCGCTGAACAATTGGGCTATTTTAAAATCACTTAACAATAACGGGTCGCCCCCACTTAAAATAATTTCACTAATATCGGGATTATCTTGCAAATAAATCAACGCATCCTGTTGTTTTTTTTGCGTTAATTGAAACTGTGCATAAGGAAAGTTGCGTCGAAAACAATATCGACAATGCACAGCACAACTGCCTGTGACGATAAATAAAGCCCGTCCTTGATATTTATGAATCACCCCTGCGGTTTTCATCGCCGTTAAATCACCCACAGGATCATCACTAAATCCAGCGAAAAACTGTATCTCAGCTGCCATCGGTAAGACTTGTTTTAACAACGGGTCATTAAGATTGCCTTTTTCCATGCAGTCGGCAAAACCGCGTGGCACGCGCAGTGGAAAGTTTTTCCCTGCTTGTTCAGAAACAATATCCTCAGGATTAATAGCTAAATAATCACATAACGCATTGATAGTATTAAAAGAGTTGCTTAGTTGTTGTTGCCAAGTTAAAACAGGTGTGGCGGTTAGGTTTTTTACCATTTTGAAGGGATTTAGTTTATCTGAATAGAACTGTCTATTATAATGGGAAGTTATTGTTTATTTTGACGAGGAAAAAATGGCTACTTACAGCACCAGCGAGTTTAAAGGCGGTTTAAAAATCATGCTAGATGCCGACCCTTGCGCGATTATTGAAAATGAATTTGTCAAACCTGGCAAAGGACAGGCTTTTAACCGCGTTAAAATCAGAAATTTAAAAACAGGGCGGGTGATAGAGCGAACCTTTAAATCAGGCGATTCGGTTGAAGGTGCAGATGTTGTGGACAGGGAAATGAGCTATATGTATAGCGATGGCGACTATTGGCATTTTATGGAGTCGGATACTTTTGAACAATATCAAGCCAATGCAACCATTGTGGGCGATTCTGCCAAGTGGTTAAAAGAACAAGCTATTTGTGTATTGACCTTATGGAACGGCGAGCCATTAGCGGTAACGCCGCCTAAATTTGTAGATTTAGTGATTACAGAAACCGACCCAGGTCTGAAAGGCGATACCTCAGGGGGTGGCGGAAAACCTGCAACTTTAGAAACAGGTGCGGTGGTGCGTGTGCCATTATTTGTACAAATTGATGAATTAATCCGCGTGGATACTCGCACAGGCGAGTACATTTCGCGGGTTAAAGAGTCTTAAAACAAAGGGGTAATCAATGACAGTGGCATGGCAACCAACCTGTGAAATCGCGCAATTACAGCAACGGGCGCGTTTGCTAAGTGACATTCGGACATTTTTTGCCCAGCGTGGGGTGTTAGAAGTAGAAACACCCCTGTTGTGTCACACGACAGGCACCGATCCGCAATTGGATTTTTTTGCCACTGACTATCGTTTTTTGCCCCAACCTCAGCCGTTGTTTTTACAAACTTCGCCTGAATTTGCCATGAAACGACTCTTGGTAGCGGGCAGTGGCTCAATTTATCAAATTTGTAAAGCCTTTAGAAATGGGGAATCAGGGCGATTTCACAATCCTGAATTTACTTTATTAGAATGGTATCGCTTAGGATTTGAATTGCCTGAATTAATGGCGGAAGTAGGCGAATTAATCAGCACCCTTCTTGCACCACGCTTGCCGTTAAAAAAAATAACTTATCACAGCTACAGTGCGTTATTTGCGCAAATAACAGGGCTAAATCCCCTTGTTTTTTCCGCGCTCGATTATCAAACATATACTCAAAATCAAGGACTTGCCGAGGCTGGTCAGTTATGTGGTGAAGATCATGCGTTGTGGTTAGACTTTATTTTCAGTCACCAAATTCAACCGCAACTCGGTGTGGATGCGGTATGTTTAGTGTATGACTATCCTGCTTTTTTGCCTTCGTTAGCGCGGGTTAAAGCAACCAATCCGCAGGTGGTGGAGCGATTTGAGGTGTTTGTGGCAGGATTGGAATTAGGGAATGGTTTTTTTGAATTAGCTGATGTGGCTGAACAAGAACGGCGTTTTGAGGCTGAAATAAAAGAACGCCAAATAAAGGGTTTACCTGTTGTTAAAAAAGATACTTATTTTCTCGCCGCATTAGAACAGGGCTTGCCAGATTGCAGTGGTGTGGCATTAGGTTTGGACAGATTATTGATGCTATTGACCGAAAGCAACTCTATTACAGATGTATTGGCTTTTCCTGTTGCAATTGCTTAAACACAATTTTGTACCTAAAGACCATGCTATAATGACCGACTTACTTAACTTAACAAACTTTAGGCTCGCGCTTCTATCTTGGTAACTCTGTGAAAAATCCACTCATTTCTCAATTATTATTGACGATGCTGTTAGTCTCGCCTCTTGCAGAAGCGGCTGAAAATTTTGTAGTCAAAGACATTAAAGTACACGGTTTACAACGTACGCCTGTTGGCACAGTG
>JAIFMS010000119.1 GCA_020048335.1 Methylococcaceae bacterium
CTTATCCGAAGAAACAGTTGAACCTACCACGTCTGAATTTGACTTGTATGAAGTTAAAGCAGGTGACACCTTATATTCACTCAGTCGGCATTTTGCGACCACGCCTGAGCAGTTAGCTGCCCTCAATAACATCGCTTCCCCTGAACAATTACACGCGGGGCAAAATTTAAAAATATCCAAGTCGAAACAAAAACATAGCTTAGTAAATAATCTTCAAATTTTAAAAAATTCTGTCGAAAAACCGTCTATTTTGTCACATAAAACTTCAATAATTTCAAATAATAACGATAGTATGTTAAAGTTATATCATCAGTTACCAGCACACGGAAAAATCATTAAAAATTTTGCCGCAACAGGTAATCGTGGCATTGAAATTGGCGGAAAATTGGGGCAAGTAGTTACAACGATTGCGTCAGGACAGGTTTTGGCGGTTAAACCTGCCATTTATGGTTATGGCGTGTTTATTATCATTCAACACCCTAACGGCTACCTCAGCACTTATGCCAACAACAAACAAGCCTTAGTCAAGATTGGACAAACAGTAAAACAAGGTCAAATGATTGCACGCATGGGACAAGTTGGACTTAATCCCCCTTCTGTCAAATTTGAAATCAGAAAAGAAAAGCAATTTATTGACCCGTTGCTGTTTTTAGCCCAAAAAATATAAGCATAAGTAAAGTTTTAGGAATTTGGAGGTTGAGATGAATGAAGATTTAGTCGATTCAGTAAGACATGACACGAATGCGGTTTTTATAGAAGAAACGTCGTTTGATATAGACATCATGGTCACTGATGACACCTTAGAGATTGATTTATCGGATGTTGATGCACAAAAAATAGAAATAGAATCGGCTGATTTGCAACATGAAAGTCATTTTGATGCCACGCGCATTTACTTGGGTCAACTGGCAAAATCCAAACTGTTGACGGTTGAACAGGAAAAATTTTATGGCAAACGTGCATTAGGCGGGGATATAGCCGCGCGTGATGTGATGATAGAAAGTAATTTGCGCTTAGTAGTCAAAATTGCTAGGCGGTATTTAAACCGTGGCTTGCCGTTATTGGATTTAATCGAAGAAGGCAATTTGGGCTTGATTCGAGCAGTGGAAAAATTTGACCCCGACCGTGGCTTTCGCTTTTCAACCTATGCAACGTGGTGGATACGCCAAACCATTGAGCGGGCGATTATGAATCAAACCCGCACCATTCGTTTGCCAATTCATATTGTGAAAGAAATGAATGTGTATTTAAAAGCCCAACGCTATTTAACCCAAAAGTTAAATCAAGAGCCTAGTGTGGAAGAAATTGCTTTGTATGTTAAAAAACCTGTCAAAATGGTTGAGAAAATTCTTAAACTGAATGAAAAAGTGACTTCGTTGGATATGACTTATAGTGAAGAATTTGATAAATCCATTATTGAGTCCATTTCGGATGATGAATGCAAAACTGCCCCTGAAACCTTGCAGGAAGAGGGCATTAAAAGCAATATTGCCCATTGGATTTATCAATTATCGGAAAAACAACGCGAGGTGATTTGTCGCCGTTACGGATTATGCGGCTATGAAAACGGCACGTTGGAAGATGTGGCAAGTGAACTGGGCGTAACCCGTGAGCGAGTGCGGCAAATTCAAATGGATGGTTTGAAACGATTGAAGGAAATTTTAGAGTTTGGTGGCTATTCGTATGAAGCGATTTTTCATTAAAATTTTATCCGTGCGAAATAGACCTGCATCGCGGTTAAAAAAAAGAAACTCGCCTCTTTTTTAAAGGCGAGTTAAAGAGGATTTTAACTTGCAAAAAACAACTTTGCCGCGCTAACATCTTTTTCAATCTGTGTTGTCAATTGCGCAAGCGAGCTAAAGCGGGTTTCGTCTCTGATTTTATATTTAAAATGCACCTCCACCGTGCAGCCATAAATATCTGTATTAAAATCAAATAGATGTACTTCTAAAATCACCGTTGCCTCACCCGACACAGTTGGACGTACTCCCACATTGGCCACGCCGTGCAGTGTTTGATGCGCAACCCCTGTCATGGTCACCGCAAAAACGCCATTAATCGGGGTATTTTTTCTAAATAATTGAATATTGGCGGTGGGAAAACCTAAAGTTCGCCCAATTTTATTGCCATGTGCCACCCGCCCACAAATCGAATAGGCTCGCCCTAATAATTTTTCCGCTAACTTTAAATTCCCCTCGCCGAGTGCGTCACGAATCAGTGTGCTGCTTACTCGGATGCCTTGGACTTGATAAGATTGGGTATTTTCTACGTTAAAGCCAAATTGTTTGCCATAGGCTCGCAACAAAGCAAAATTGCCACGGCGGGCTTTACCAAAATGAAAATCATCACCGACCACCAAATGTTTAACATTGAGTTTTTCCACTAAGACGTGCGAAACAAACTCTTCGGCATCGTAATTAGAAAAATGTTGATTAAACCTTAAAATCAACACGTTATCAATCGGTAGTGTAATAAACTGAATTATCTTCTCGCGTAAGCGCGTTAAACGGGATGGGGCGTTTTGTTGTGAAAAATATTCCAAAGGCTGTGGCTCAAAACTCATCACAACTACGGGTAAATTTAATAACCGCCCTTGTTGAGCTAATTTTTCAATTACCGCACGATGTCCTAAGTGAACACCGTCAAAATTACCAATCGTTAAAACACAACCTCGTTGTAATGGCTCTAAATGGGTCAATCCTCTAATTAATCGCATTCCAAAAACTAAAAATTAAAAATTTTATTCTACGCGGATTCAATAAGTAAAGGTAACAGATTGGATTTTTTTATTTAAATTGTTAATGACCTACGCCTTAGAATCTCGTAGAATTAGGCAAATTTTGATTTTTTACAGCGGGATGTCCTTCACCAAAGTGCATCCCTTTTTTTCGGGCGAGGTAACAGATTTTGAATAAACCTGCATTGCTAGTATTAGAAGAAGGGACTGTGTTCAGTGGTGTCTCAATAGGCGCGGAAGGTTGCAGCGCGGGAGAAGTGGTTTTTAACACTGCGATGACAGGCTATCAGGAAATTTTAAGCGACCCCTCTTATGCGCGACAAATTGTGACCTTAACCTATCCGCATATTGGAAATACGGGAACAAATAGCGAAGATAACGAATCGGCGGGAGTTTTTGCCAGTGGTTTGGTGATTCGCGATTTGCCTTTGCTCGCCAGCAATTGGCGGTCAGAAAAAACCTTATCGCACTACTTGTGTGACAACAAGGTGGTTGCCATTGCGGATATTGATACGCGGCAACTCACCCGCCTGTTGCGGGATAAAGGGGCGCAACGCGGGTGTATTATTGCAGGCGATGCGGTTGATGTGGAAACGGCGCACGCGGCAATCGCCCAGTTTGCGGGCTTGAAAGGGATGGATTTAGCCAAAGAAGTCACAACGGCTGAAATTTACCAATGGACAGAAAGCAGTTGGGATATAAAACACGGGTATCGCGAAGGTGAAAATTTAACCAAACACGTTGTGGCTTATGACTTTGGGATTAAACGCAATATCTTACGCTTATTAGTGAAGCGTGGCTGCCGCGTGACGGTTGTCCCTGCGCAAACACCTGCCGCTGATGTTTTGGCGATGCAGCCTGATGGGGTGTTTTTATCCAACGGCCCTGGTGACCCAGAACCGTGTATCTATGCGATTGAGGCGATTAAAACGATTTTAGCCAGCAACACCCCCGTATTTGGAATTTGTTTAGGGCATCAATTATTGGCACTTGCCAGTGGCGCGAAAACTTTAAAAATGAAATTCGGGCATCATGGGGCGAATCATCCTGTGCAAGAAAAAGCCACAGGCAAGGTGATGATTAGCAGTCAAAATCACGGCTTTGCGGTGGATGAGGCAAGTTTACCCGCGCAGCTAATCGCCACCCATCACTCTTTATTTGATGGCAGTTTGCAAGGGATTAAACGCACTGATGTACCTGCGTTTAGTTTTCAAGGGCATCCTGAAGCCAGTCCTGGCCCCCATGATGTGGAAGGTTTGTTTGATGCGTTTATGGCAATGATGAAATAAATTGTTCTATCAAGAGGCTAATATGAATTGGCAAGAAGCGTGTGACCATTCCAGTTTAAAAGATTTGCCGTTTAAAATTGACATTTGATTTAAAAATTTCCCCGCCTCTTTGCATTCTCGTCCTGACTGGTAGTTTACTTTCTGCTCACTTTGCGTGGGCAGAATCAGCCACTTTAGCTGGCGCACAACAACAAGCCCAGCAGTTAAAGCTTGCCAACGATGCACAATGGCAAGCGTTATTGCATTATCACAACCAGCGTAGTTTAGTCACAGATGAGGCATTTTTTTTTCATCCTCACGGCGCAGAAGACAAAGACGCGGAATTAAAAGCGACGCTAGCGGCTTTTTTTCAAACCACGCCTGAGGATGACAATTCAGCACAATGCCGTTTTCCTGCCCGTTTTGCTTGGTTACAACACCACTTAAAGTTGCCAATTCCCCCGCATCGCTGTGAAAAATTACAGAACTGGTTGAAAAATTTAGCCGTTACTAGCATTAGTTTAGTGTTTCCTGTGGCATACCTAAATAATCCTGCCTCGATGTTTGGACACAGTTTTTTGCGTTTGGATTCAACAGAAAGTGAACTCATGGCGTGGACGGTCAATTATGCGGCTGAAACCCAACAACAGCAGGGGGTGGCTTTTGCCTTAAAAGGGCTGTTCGGTGGTTATCAAGGGCAGTTTACCCTCGCGCCTTATTATGTGTTGCTAAAAGAATATGCCGATTTAGAAAGTCGGGATATGTGGGAATATCGCCTCAATTTTTCTCCTGCCGAGCAGCAACGCTTATTGCTGCATTTATGGGAAGTGCAAACGGCGCATTTTGACTATTATTTCATCAACAAAAACTGCTCTTTTCAAGTGCTTTCTTTATTGAATGTAGCACGTCCTGGTTTAAATTTAACTGAGCAATTTCAATGGGATGCCATTCCTGCCGATACGGTAAGAGCGGTAACGACAGTGCCGAACTTATTGCAAGCGGCACACTATCGCCCCGCGTTAGCGAGCCAACTTGTCAGCCAAGCGCAAGCTTTAGATTCAGCACAACAAACGTTAGCAAAAGCTTTAGCACAAGGGACGCTATTGCCCGATGATGCCACGATGCAAGCCTTACCTGTTGCGACCCAAGCACAGGTTTTAGAGGTTGCTTTTAGCTATTTATCTTACTTAAATGCCAGTAAAATCAAACACAAGCAAGCCCTTGATGGAAAATTAGCCTACGCTTTACTCACCGCGCGTAGCGTGTTGCCAACAACAGCGCGTGAGGAAAAAACGCCAATTCCCCTGTTTAGACCTGACCAAGGTCATGCGGGGAATCGGTTGCAATTGGCAGGTGGTTATGATGGCAACGCGCCTTACACGCAATTGGGGTTTCGCTGGTCTTATCATGATTTAACCGACCCTGCGGCAGGTTTTGTGCAAGGGGCAGAAGTGGAATTTTTTAAGCCAACTTTGCGGTATTATCCTCAACAACAGCGGGTGCAAGTTGAACAATTTGATTTTATAACGATTAATTCCATGCCCAGCAGGACTGGTTTTATTCAGCCGTTTTCTTGGCAGGTCAGCTTAGGGATGAATCGCCAGCGTTTTCCAGCGCGGGAGCGGGCGGTGGTGGGTGCGCTTAAAATGGGGGGCGGTGTCAGTTATGAAATAGATGCGCAAACCTTGTTATCCACTGCTGCATTGGGTTCGCTGTTAGTCAGTGATAAATTTAACCAAAATACTGCCGTCGGTTTAGGCGGCACTGTTTATGCGCAACATGATTTTTCAAGCCGTTGGCGCGGGGCGGCTGAAGCAACCGTGCTGCATTATTTGCAAGGGATTACGCAAACCACTTACCGCTACGCGATTTTTCAACGTGTGACGTTATCGGCTAATCACGCGGTTGTTTTAAAGCTTGGGCGTGGCAATGAATTTGACCAAGCGGCATTTGATGCACAGCTGGCGTGGCAGTTTTATTTTTAGCCATACCAATTTGTTCGCCTTCTATTTTAGCCGCCGTATAATTGGTTTCATACAGACTGGCCTGATAATGCAACGACTCTTTATACGCTTCATAGTCTTTTCTTTCCTGCGCTGAACATTTTAAATAATCCAAAATCTCTTTCGCCTTTTCCAACCCTTTTGCCTTAAAGCTGTCTGTAACCTATTCACTTTTCAAGAAAAAAACCCACTGGTCTAAGGTATCTTTGGCGACATCATTAAAGTTTTTCACCTGAATTAAATAATACTCAGGATAAATTTTTTCTATTTTATCGGTTTTATACAATTCCGTTTGAAACGCATTCAATTTTAATACATGATGATTGTGC
>JAIFMS010000026.1 GCA_020048335.1 Methylococcaceae bacterium
CGTTTAGGAATGGGAACAGGTGAGGCAATTGAACATCCATGGGTCACACGCTCTATTGAAAATGCCCAACGCAAAGTAGAAGGGCGTAACTTTGATGTACGGAAAGAAATTCTAGCCTATGACGATGTGGCAAATGATCAGCGGAAAGTGATTTATGCCCAACGCAATGAGTTAATGGCAGAAACCGATATTTCTGAGATTATCAAAACGATTCGCCATGATGTTCTCAATACCTCTGTGACCCGTTATATTCCTGCTAAAACAATGGTGGAACAATGGAATATTTCAGGCTTGGAAGAGGATTTGCGCGTCCATTTTAATTTAGATATGTCCTTAGCAAGGATTCTGGCAGAAAATAAAAAATTAGCTGAAGAAGGATTGCGGCAACAAATTATTGCAAAACTTGAAGAAATTAGCCAAGAAAAAGAACAAATTTTAACGGCTAAGGTTTTACGCGAGATTGAAAAGTCAGTGATGATGCAAGTGCTTGATAATAATTGGAAAGAACACTTAGCAGCAATGGATTATCTGCGGCAAGGAATTCATTTTAGAGGCTATGCGCAAAAAGACCCCAAACAAGAATATAAGCGCGAATCGTTTGAAATGTTTGCCAGTTTGCTCGATAACATTAAATATGAAGTGATTAGTATTTTGGCAAAACTCAAAGTCAGTGCAGACCCTGAGTCAGAGCCTGTTGCTGATGAAATAGAGGCAGAAGAGCTGCCTTTTCAACGACTTTCCTTACCCGAACCAGCAACAGATTTAGCAATGCAAGAAGCGGATGAAGAACAAAAGCCCATTGGTCGCAACGATCCTTGCCCTTGTGGTTCAGGACTTAAGTTCAAACAATGTCATGGCAAATTAAGCTAATTTAACCTCGGTGCTTGCCCTATTTAAGGCAAGCATCTTTTGTGTTTTTGGTCAACAAACTGACTAAATACACATTCTGTCTTTAATCTCTACCCTATTATCATCATGCCACATAGAAATTTTCAACGCAGTAAACCCAAAATCGCCATTAGCAAACTTCCGCATTTAGGGATGGATCGCAAGGATTTTATTGCCGATTTTAAACGTTATTACGGACACCGTTTAGGGCGTGATGCGAACTGTCGCTCCTTGCATTATGCTTATGAAGCCTTAGCTATGGCAATCAGTGACCGGTTAATTGAGCGTTGGAAAAACACCTATAACGCCTATCGTGAAGCCAATTGCAAACGGGGCTTTTATTTGTCGATGGAATTTTTAATGGGGCGTGGTTTAAGCAACGCCATGTTAAATTTGGGGGTTTCAGATGTGATTAGCAAAGCTTTGTATGATTTGGGCTTAGAATTAGAAGAGTTGGTGGATGCAGAAGCGGACGCGGGTTTGGGCAATGGCGGTTTAGGGCGACTTGCGGCGTGTTTTATTGATAGCTGTGCCACCTTACAATTACCCGTCACAGGCTATGGTTTGCGCTATGAATACGGAATGTTTTCTCAATCCATTCAAAATGGTGAACAAATTGAAAACCCTGACCATTGGCTGAAAAATGGCAATATTTGGGAAATTGAACGTTTGGAATACGCGCAAGAAATCAAATTTGGTGGACGGGTTGAGTCGTACACTGATGAAAAAAATCGCAAAAGAAAACGCTGGGTTGATACGCATAATGTGTTAGCTGTGCCTTATGACACGCCTGTTCCTGGCTATCAAAATGGCACGGTCAACACGTTGCGATTATGGAAAGCGACCGCAACCGCCAGTTTTGATTTGCAAGAGTTTAATGCAGGCGACTATGCCGAAGCGGTTGCCGCAAAAAATATGGCAGAAAACATCACGATGGTGTTGTATCCCAATGATGCCAACGAAAATGGCAAAGTGCTACGCTTACGGCAACAATACCTGCTTGCCTCTGCCAGTTTACAAGATGTGATTGCCACTTGGGTTGGACGGCAAGGACATGATTTTACGCGATTTGCTGAAAAAAATTGTTTTCAATTAAACGACACGCACCCTAGTATTGCAGTGGCTGAATTAATGCGCTTATTGATGGACGAGCAAGGCTTGGATTGGAAACAAGCCTGGAGTATTACTTCAAAAACAATGGCTTATACTAACCATACTTTATTGCCCGAAGCGTTGGAAAAATGGTCGGTGGGCTTGATGCAATATTTATTGCCCCGGTTGATGGACATTATTTTTGAAATCAATGCCTATTTCTTAACCGAAGTTTCAGCTCGTTGGCCAGGCGATGGAGCGCGATTGGCAAGAATGTCTTTGATTGAAGAATGCGGTGATAAACAAGTGCGGATGGCGTATTTAGCCATCGTCGGCAGTTATTCGGTCAATGGCGTTGCGCAACTGCATTCACAATTATTGCAACAGGGTTTATTTAAAGATTTTTATGAATTGTGGCCAGAAAAATTTAACAATAAAACCAATGGCGTTACGCCGCGGCGCTGGTTAGCGGCGTGTAATCCAGACCTTGCTCAGTTGATTAGCAAAACTATTGGTGAAGGTTGGCTAACCGATTTATCGGAATTAGCAAAACTCAAACCTTATGCAGACGATAAAGCTTTTCGCAAAACTTGGCGCAAAATTCAGCACGATAATAAGCAACGGCTGATTGATTATAAAAAAGAAGAGTTGGGATTAGATGTGTGTGTGGATGCGTTGTTTGATATTCAAGTGAAACGGATTCACGAATACAAACGGCAAATTTTAAATGTTCTGCACGCGATTCATTTATACGACCGCATTAAACGTGGCGACACTGAAAACTGGACAAATCGCTGTATCCTTATTGCAGGTAAAGCCGCGCCTGGCTATGCGATGGCAAAGAAAACCATTAAATTGATTCACAGTGTGGGTAATGTTATTAATAACGACCCTGTGGTTGGTGATAAATTAAAATTAATTTTCTTGCCCAATTATCGGGTCTCTGCGATGGAAAAAATTTGTCCTGGGGCAGATTTGTCCGAACAAATTTCGACAGCAGGTAAAGAAGCCTCTGGCACGGGCAATATGAAGTTTATGATGAATGGCGCATTGACTATTGGCACGTTGGATGGGGCCAATATTGAAATTC
The DNA here is from genome assembly GCA_020048335.1 of Methylococcaceae bacterium. Lineage (GTDB taxonomy): Bacteria > Pseudomonadota > Gammaproteobacteria > Methylococcales > Methylomonadaceae > CAIQWF01. The sequence continues at coordinate 3,071 of JAIFMS010000026.1, forward strand.
GTGAAGAGGTGGGAGAAGAAAACTTTTTCCTATTTGGCTTGACTGAAGACCAAGTGCAGGCATTGCGCCCACATTATGACCCCAATGCTATGATTGCGGCGGATGAAGATTTACAGCGGGTGATTAATTTGCTCGAATGTGGGCATTTTAATCAATTTGAGCCAGGTGTTTTTAACGATATTTTAAATTCAGTTCGTAGCCCGCATGACCCCTGGATGACAGTTGCCGACTTTCGTAGCTATATTGATGCGCAAAAACGAGTTGAAATAGCGTATAACGACAAAGAAAACTGGACGCGGATGAGTATTCTGAATTGCGCAGCCAGTGGCAAGTTTTCCACTGACCGCACGATTACTGAATACAATCAAGAGATTTGGAAATTAGATGCGGTTAAAGCAAAAGCTGAGTAGATGTTACATATCGTTTTGCATCAGCCTGAGATTCCAGCCAATACAGGCAATATCATTCGGTTGTGCGCCAATACAGGCGTACAACTGCATTTGATAGAACCGTTGGGATTTGAATTGGAGGATAAAAAGTTGCGCCGCGCAGGGCTTGATTACCATGAATGGGTGAATGTGCAGCGTTATTCCTCGCTGTCCTCATTTATGGCTAAACAGCAACCCAAACGGCTATTTGCTTTGACCACCAAAGGCAAAACCTTGTACAGCACAGTGCAGTTTCAAACAGGGGATGTGTTGTTGTTTGGTTCAGAAACGCGCGGTTTGCCTGTGGAAGTATTGGACTCCTTTAATCCAGAAAATACGCTGTATTTACCGATGCAAAGCACCAGCCGCAGTCTTAATTTATCCAACACGGTGGCGATTGTGTTGTTTGAAGCGTGGAAACAACTCAATTTTGCGGGTGGGGTTATTAAAACTTAAGCAAGGTCACAAGGGATAATCCGCAAATTCAAATCATTTTCGTGCGCTTTATATTTCACTTCAATAATGCCAATGGCATCACCCAATCATATTCTTCCTGAATGTTGCCGCGATTTTTTCAATATCATCAAAATGAATTTGCTCTCGTTTTTTTCATCTGCTCATCGGTTTTTGTTGCGCTACCGCCCAAACTAGCGACCAACGTTTTTAATTCTTTATCGGTCATTTTTTTACCTATTCGGTTTTAAAAGTGTACCCCATAGAAAAAATCGCCCTTAAGTTTCCCTAGGGGCGGTTTTTTTCCCCTGCTACAATTGCAATTTCTGCTTCATTTAAGCCATACAGCGCGTAAACCAACGTGTCAATTTGTGCCTCTAGGTCGTGGGTATCTTGTCCGACTTTTTTGGCTGTAAGGATTTTATTCACTAAAGTAATAAAAGGTTTTTGTTCCAAGGATGAAAGTTTTGGAATCGGAATTTTCTCAACATATTGTTTAATATACCTTTTTGTTTCGCCGCGAACTTCTGTGGCGACTGTCGCAAAATAAAAGTCAATTATCTTTGAATTCAAAACAGCAAGGATATATTTAGAAGATTGACCGACTAAAATATACGCAGTATTAAGCACGATAGCCTTGCTAATATCATAAGTAAAATTTGAAAAGGGCGACATTTCTAGCCAAATAATTTTCTCTTTGTTAAATTCTTTTAAATACGCACAATTTCTTAAATGATACGGCGTTTCGCCTTTATCCCCTCGTTTTTCAAGTTGTGAATAAAAATTATCTAAATGTTTTTTAATCGCTGGATAATCATCCATTTTCACAGGTGGATTATTATGTGAATTAATGAGCCATAATCCCGCCCATTCTGCACAATATTTTTTAATATCGCGCCCACGCAAAATAGGCTTAATAATCTTTTCGCTACTTACATCTTCCAAACACAACCGCTCTTTTGTTTCGGTATCAATAATAAATGCTTCATTAAAGCCTGTTAAAATACCGCGATAAATAGCAATATCCCACTCTTTTAACGGTGTACCGCTTGCCTCAATTTTCGCTTTAATCTGTTGTTCAATCGCAGAAGAAATAACTAATGGATTATCAGACATCAGCGGCATTTCTTGCGCGTGTTCAGAAAAATAAGCCGTTAAATTCATTTCAGGCGTGTAATTATTTTCAATAGCACAGGCAGTAAAAGGCAAATGATTGACGGTATTTTGTGCTATTAAAATATTCGTGTAGGTTGTGGCATTTTTAAATAATTGCGAATCGCCAAAATCAATTAATTTTAATGGCTGGGTTTTTGTCGATAAAAAATGTCGTAACGATTGACCATAACCCGCTCGCATCCATTTATTTGAAGTAATAAAACTTAATAAGCCGTTTTGTTTTAATAATGAAATTCCCTTTTCAATAAACAGCGCGTAAATATCGCCCGTCCTTTCAAATGTTTCATAACCGCCATTTTGTAAAAATGTTTGAACATCTTGACCGCTAAAGTTTTGAATTTGAATATAAGGTGGATTGCCAATAATCACATCAAAACCAATAAAATCACCATCCGCATTTAAGGCTTCTGGAAAAATAAAACGCCACTCAAATGAGTTTTCAGAAACTTTACTATTAATTTTTTCCTTAATTTTAACTATTTCTAATTCAATTTTTTGTATTATCTTTTCGCGGTCTTTTTTATCTTTAGCTGTTTCTTCAATTAAAGAAGACTGTTTATTTAACTTTTCTAATTGCACTGTAAAGTCTTTTAATTTAATTTCTTCTTCACTTTCAGCAATCAATCCTTTAAAAAATCCATCTTTCAATTCAGTCAGTATTTTTTCAATCGCTCTTTTTTCTACTTTATCTGTTACAGATTGATAAGCATAAATTGAATTTTTATAGACTTCTATTTTAGCTTTATGCTTCTTTAAATCCCCATCTAATTTAAAACGATTAATTAAAGAATTGCCACATTGAATATTAATATCAATATTAGGCAACGTTTCTAATTGTCTGTTTTGACTGCCATCTTCAATATAATAAGCATTCTTTAATAACTCAATCCATAATCGCAACCGACATATTTTTACTGAATTAGGATTAATATCCACACCAAACAAACAATTTTCAATAAGCGTTTGTTTTTCGTGAAATAAAGCCTCTTGGACGCGCTGACTTTCTTTATTATTAAAAGCGTATTCAAATTGCGTTATATCATCATCAATAGCCGTGATTTTAAGCTCATCATTGATAATTTCAACCTTATATTTCAATCGCTTACCTTGACGGTCTAGCAGTATTTCAAGCTCACTTTTAATAGCAATCATTTCATTT
>JAIFMS010000002.1 GCA_020048335.1 Methylococcaceae bacterium
GACTTGCTAACTGATAAGCCAGATCCCTATCCATTCCTTCCATCGTGAGCAAATCTTCAGCAGGCGTTGCCGCTTCTATTTTTTCCTCTGAAGCAATTGCGTTAATTAACAACGCATCTTTTGCCCGTTTTTTCAGTGTTTCCACCAATTCTTTATCAAACCCGTCAATTTCCAACATTTCATCAACAGGCACATAAGCAATTTCTTCAACGCTATTGAAACCTACCTCCGCTAAAATTTGTGCAATTTCTTCATCAACCGCTAGTTGATCCATAAAAATTTGCATCACTTTGCTGGTTGCTTCATCTGTATCCTGCTCGACTTTTGCCGCATCTAACACATTCAATTCCCAGCCTGTTAGCTGGGTCGCAAGGCGTACATTTTGCCCGCCGCGTCCAATGGCTTGAGAAAGATTTTCCGTTGCCACCGCTACATCCATGCTGTGTTTATCTTCATCCACCACAATGGATTGAATTTCAGCAGGAGCCATTGCATTAATTACAAATTGGGCTTCATTAGGATTCCACAGAATAATGTCGATACGTTCGCCTGCTAATTCATTTGTCACTGCTTGTACTCGTGAACCCCGCATTCCGACACAAGCCCCAACAGGGTCTATGCGCGGGTCATGGCTTTTGACCGCGATTTTAGCACGCGACCCAGGGTCACGCGCCGCCGCAATCACTTCAATCATCCCTTCACCCACTTCAGGAACTTCTAGGCGAAACAAGGCGATTAACAATTCAGGGGCAGTACGACTGACAAATAATTGAGGGCCGCGTGCTTCAGGACGAACATCTTTTAAATAGCCGCGAATTCTATCACCAACCCGAATCGGCTCGCGTGGAATCATGTCTTCTTTGGCGATATAGGCTTCAACGTGTCCGCCTAAGTCTAAATACAGACTGCCTTTTTCAATGCGTTTTACAATCCCTGTAATTAATTCGCCCACTCGTCCTTTATAAGCCAACACAATTTTATTGCGCTCGGCTTCGCGGATTTTTTGAATAATGACTTGTTTGGCAGTTTGTGCCGCAATCCGACAGAAAGCAACCGATTCAATTTGCTCTTCCACAAAATCGCCAATTTCAATAGCAGGGTCATCCATTCTGGCAACTTCTAACAACAGTTGTGAACCTGGAAATTCGACATCGCCGTCCACATTGTCATTAGGCGCAACCACTTCCCAACGCCTGAAGGTGTCATAATCACCTGTTTGTCTATTAATAGAAACCCGCGCTTTGATTTTATTTTCATGCCGTTTAATAGCCGCCGCTTCTAAGGCAGCTTCCATTGCTTGAAACACAATGCTTTTGTCAATTTCTTTTTCATTAGCAAAAACATCAACGACTAATAGAATTTCTTTATTTGCCACCACGACCTCCTTTTTCGAGTAAATAATCTGGAACTAAGCGCGCTTTGCTCATGATGGCAAAGGGTATTTCAAAAACTTGTTGTGCCTCTTGTAGAAAAATGATGTCATCTTCTACTTTTTGAATCAAGGCGGTGATTTTACGGCGATTATCAACGGTTTTGATTAAATTTACTGTGACCGATTGACCAATGAATTGGGCAAACTGACTGACTTTAAACAAGGGTCGTTCTGTTCCAGGCGATGAAACTTCCAGTTGATAATAACCTTGAATGGGGTCTTCAACATCAAGTACGCCACTTATTTGATGACTGACCTTGCTGCAATCGGTAATCAATACCCCGCCTTCTTTGTCGATATAAATGCGTAATATGCCATGTTGAGGATGTGGGTTGTATTCAATACCCACGCATTCATATCCTAAGCCTATGACGATAGGTTCAATTAGATTGACTAAATGCTCAGGAGCCTGTTTCATCGTTTTCTCACTTTATTTCACACATAAAAAAAGAGCCACAAGGCCCTTCCATTGGTTGATTTAAATTATTCTAAACTTTTTCTAAAGTCTGAAAAATAAAAAACCCCATAAATGGGGTTTTTAAAAATCTGGTAGCGGGGGCAGGATTCGAACCTACGACCTTCGGGTTATGAGCCCGACGAGCTACCAAGCTGCTCCACCCCGCGATTGATTTAGCTATTATAAGGGGTTCTTAGAAATTAGCAAGTTATATTTATCTTTATTTAAAATACCCCTCGAGTGTTTATTAAATGGCTTAATGCGTTTGCTGCGGCAATAAACTTTTCAGGGCATTTTGATAGGCTATTCTCGCAGTATTAGCAATAGCAACTTGGGCTTGCAATCTGCCAAGTTCAGCTTCTACAAATTGTAAGCTGCGAATTTGCGCTTTTGCATCGTCACTTAACGCGCTCAGTGGATATTCAACTCCATCAATATTGATTTTTGCTTCTTCTGCCATGTTGTTCACCTTTAAGTTTAATGATTAATTCGCCCCAACAGGGGATTTATGCGTTGAAGGGTAAATATGGGGTAAGGCGCGTATTTTTCAATCCCTGACTAAAATGACAATTGTATTTTGCCAAACAGACTGCGGCGAATTTGCGTTTGCCGAATGTCGTAGGCATTATCATAAAATTCAGGATGTTGTCTGTCGAATAAATTTTGCCCAACAATTGAAAGCTCTACATTTTTAATCGGTTTCCATCCCATCCGCAAATCAACCGCCGTGTACGCTGGAGGGTTGTCGTTATTGATACCACTGACATAGCGCAGTGTTGGGTCGATTTCAAGATTGTAGGGCAAGTTAAAAGAGGCTTTAAAATGAACCTGCTGTAGAGCGGCTTTGGCATACAAATTGTCTTTGACTAAGCTGTAAGAGGCGCGTAATTTTAGCCACTGTGAAAATTGCCACTGTCCTGTCAATTCTAATCCCAGAGTCTCGCCTTTGAGCTGATTAATCAAGTTAATCGGGATTTTTAAATAAGCACCATCGGCATTGCTGACATATTCAGCATCCAACACCTCGATGTTTTGAATCCGATTGTATCGGTTATAAAAGCCGTCTATTTCCAGTGACAGCTTTTTATTGGGTTGAAACCGATAGCCTAATTCATAGTCGAGTACATTTTCTGATTTAAAATTTTCTGTACCATCCACAAAAGAAATAGCGGGCAAACCTTCAATGGCAGGCAATGGATTGGTAAAGTTGGTTTTTGGGGTTCTACTGCCTATACTGGGTGTCCGCACGGCACGGGAAATAGACCCCCAAACACTTTGTGTATCACTGGGTGTCCACAATAAGCGAATATTAGGTTGGACTTCAATCCCTGTGTAATCATTGTGTTCTAAGCGGGTGCCTACGGTTAAGTGCAACGTATCTTCAAGTAAAGTAATCTCATCTTGTACAAAACTGCTAAATAAATGTAAATTTTCATGCTTGCCACCTGCTGATATTTTGGGGTTGTCTGCGCCAAAATGAAAATCAAAATTACGATAGCCTAACCCCCAAATAACATTATGCTGATTCAGTTTAAAGCGATGTTGAAAATCCACATCAAAAGTTTTTTCATGCTCTCTGCTTGGGACGACAATAACACGGCTAGTATCGTCATGTTTGTAATACACTTGCAACGCCATTTCTGAGGTATCGGAAAAGGTATGTTGCCAGCGAGTTTGAATATTACCGCCTTTATATCGACCTGGTATGTCTAATCCGTTAAGCACATAAGGTGGCTTAGTAATGGCAATATTTTGTGCATCGCCTGTACGGGAATGATAAATATCCCCTTGCACAGTCAACGAATCGTTTTTGCTTAATTGCCATTGCGTTTTAAAGCCGCCTTGATAATTTTCCATATCATCGGCAGAATTTTCACCTGTTAAGCTGATGTTGTTATTGCGTTTGATGCCTTTGCCATAAATCCGATACTGAAAATCTTCGCCGATTTTGCCACCATAGCGAATATGCCCAAATCCTGATTCTTGATTGCCACCGCCCACACTGAGCAACAAACCTTGGGTATCTTTGGCGTTTTTGGTGATGATATTAATCACCCCATCCACCGCATTCGCTCCCCACACCGCTGCCCCTGCGCCGCGTATCACTTCAATGCGCTCAATATCGGCTAAGGGAGTGTCTTCCCTGTGCCAAAACACGCCTGAAAAAACAGGGGTATAAACCGCTCTGCCGTCAATTAACACCAACAATTCAGTCGAATAACGGGCATTTAACCCCCTGATGGAAATAGCCCATTTGTTGGCATCAATTTGTGCAACCTGCATTCCAGGCACCATGCGCAATACTTCAGGAATAACTGTTGCCCCTGAACGCCGAATTTCCTCTTGCGAAATCACAAATACCGCAGAAGCGACATCATTGACATTTTGTAGCTTTTTATTCGCTGAATAAATGTATTCAGCGTGTAAATAAGCCAATTCATCTTCAAGGGCTTTATCTGTTTTTATATCAACCGCTTGTACACAGTTCACACATAAAACCAAGCCTATTCCTGTTATTATTTTCATAAGGCACTCTTACGCTTTTTTTGTAAATTGTACTGTAAACCACAGTTTTTATTCATCAATAATTGTAACCGCTAAATCGGCGCGTAAAAATAATTTATGCAGCACAGCTCCTGCAATAAATCCGCCTAAATGCGCCCACCATGCAACATCACTGACTTGGTCTTGAAAGATGATAGTGCTGGTGGCTTCGTTAATTTGCACAATGACCCAAAATCCTAAAAAGGCAATCGCAGGCACTTCGACAAAGATGGGCAGAAATAAAATTGGAATCCAAAGTCTGATGCGTGAATAAGGGTACAGAAAAAAATACGCCCCCAGTACGCCCGCGATTGCTCCCGACGCACCAACGACAGGACTGGTCAATAAAGGTGAAAAAAACCACTGTGTTGCTGTAGCAATTAAACCGCATAATAGATAAAAGCACAAAAACAGTCCGTGTCCCATGCTGTGTTCAATTTTGTCGGCAAAAATCCAAATAAACCAGAGATTTAAGATTAAATGAAACCAGCCACCGTGTAAAAAAAGACTGGTTAAAAAAGACAAGCCGTGGTCAGGAGGTAAATTGACACTGGCTGCCCACTGCGGATTGGCATAACGCTGGGGTGTCATCCCATACAGATAAGTAAAATTGTGTTGGATTTGTTCTGGCATAAATTGCATCCAGATAAAAATACTCGCACACACCGCGATAATTATCCAACACACAAAGGCGGGCGTATCACACGTTAGCGAATCTTTGACGGGAATCATGGTTTTTCCTCAACGACCTTAAATTCAACTTCATAACCTGAAAATTTTCGTAAATTAATTACCCCTGCATCCAATAATAAATACTGTCCTTTAATTCCTTGTAAAATGCCTGAAACTTCAGGAACTTTATCTAAATTAAACGACTTTACTTTACTGGGATAAACCGTAACAGGAAAATCAAGGCTGACAACAGGCTCTTTTTCTAATAGCAACAGACTGTGTTCACCAAATTGCTGGCGAATTTGAGTTAATTCGGAGTGGACTAAGGTTAATAAACGCAGGGCTTCTGCTTTTAAATCCAATGCAAAAGGCACATTTTTTAACATTTGTTGCCAATTGGTTTTATCGCTAACGTGTTGTGCTAAGGCAATTTCAGCCAGCCCTGAGATATAGCGGGAACTGGCTTGCAAAATGGGCAAGGCTTGGCTTGCACCTTGGTCTATCCAGCGCGTAGGAATTTGGGTTTTGCGCGTAATGCCCACTTTTAATGCGGATGCGTTGGCAAGATACACAATATGCGGTTGAAAACAAAACTCCTGCGCCCAATTGGGTTCACGGCAGGTTCCTTTTGCATAATGGCAGGTCTCAGGTTTTAGCATACATAAATCACATTGTGCCAAATGAATAAAACACCCATAGCAAGCCCCTTGATTAAAACTTTTTTTGGTTTTTTTATTACAATGTAAACAAAAAATCTGTCCTGTATAAGTAAGTTTAATTGCTTGTCCAATAAAGGAATTCAGGTCAATCAGCGTTTCTGTTAACACCAGTTGATAACTCACAGGCTGGGTTAATTGGCTTGTCATTTTTTTTAAGCGACCTAACACAATAAGGGTTCCTTAAGTAAAAAGGCGATGAGAGTGGTTACATTTTACGCTTTTTAAATTTGTGCTAATACAATTTGCCGATCCATGCGGGCAATCACCGCCGCATCATGGCTGGCAATCACTAGAGTTTTGGTTTTAAACAACGTTTCAATCACATCGAGCAATTGCTTTTCGGTTACCTCATCCAAATGCGCAGTTGGCTCATCCAGTAAAACTAAGGGTGCGTCCTT
>JAIFMS010000136.1 GCA_020048335.1 Methylococcaceae bacterium
ACAACCGAAGCAGGGTTAGGATGTGGAAAACTTGCTAAACTACGCACACTTTTTAGTTTTTCAGTAGGCTTTATTTGCGATAAAGTAAAACTGTGTTTGAAAATTTCACTGTCCTTATCTCCTTGTGCCTTTTTAGTCTCTTATGAATAGTCTTATTAAAAAAACGCTGCTCCTGTTGATTTTTCATTGCTGCCTGCTGAATGCGGCGCGTGCTGAGGTGATTGTTAATGGGGTGGAGGATAAAGTAAAAAAAAATGTCTTGTTGATGCTATCGCTGAACAAAGAAACCTGTGAAAGCCCCGCTTGGAAAATTAAACGCTTATTTGAACAAGCCGATAGCGAAATTGACAGCAGTTTGCGGGCTTTGGGCTATTATAATGTCAGCTTAAACAAAGTGTTGACGATGAAAAACGATTGTTGGCAAGCCCAATTTGCGGTGCAGTTAGGGCAGCAAGTCACGATTAAAACCATTGCAATTACGATTAGGGGCGAGGCAAAAGAAGATGAGGCGTTTTTAAGTCTAACTAAAAGTTTGCAGGCAAAAGTCGGCTCACCGCTTCAACATAGTTTTTATGAAAGTATCAAAACGCGCTTTATCGCACTGGCGCAGGAGCGGGGCTATTTAAACGCCCAATGGCAAGAAAAAAAATTGCTGGTGAATAAACAAGCCAATCAAGCAACCATTCAATTGACGTTAGAAAGTGGGATTCGGCAAAAGTTTGGTGAGGTGGCGATTGAGCAAACAATTTTAGACCCTGAAATTGCCAATAAATATTCCAGTATTATTCCAGGGGCGTTTTATAGCAGTGATAAATTAGTACAAACCTACGATATGTTGTCAAAAAGTGGCTATTTTGAGCAAATCGACATCCGCCCCGATTTTGACCGAGCGCGGGGGCGCAGTGTGCCGATTGCGATTCATTTAGTTCCCAAAGACACGCACCATTACAGCCTTGGTTTAGGTTATGGCACGGATGTGGGGTTATTGTTTAATGCGGCTTATCAAAATCGTCATCTCAATCGCGAAGGCGATTCGCTCACTGCCAATCTGGATATTTCCTTTGTATTATCCACCTTAGAGGCTGAATACCTCATGCCGCTCAGTGATGATGGTGATGACCCATTGAATGATTTTTTCACCGTTGGGGTGGGGTTGAAAAATGAAAATACCGACAATTTTGTTTCCAAAAATGCCACGATTTCCAGTAGGTTAAAATACGGTTTTAAAAATGGCTGGAAACAAGCTTTATTTGCTGATTTTAGCTACGAAAGTTTTACCACCCAGCAGCAATCGCGCGATTCCATGATGTTTATTTTCGGTGGCAACTGGAATTACAGCACTGCCGATAATATGGCGCATCCAACCAATGGCTATCGGTTGCGCTTCGATTTAAGTGGCAGTTACAAAACCCCGATTTCAGATGCCAGTTTTATTCGCGCTAATATGGATGCGATGTGGATAAAAACCTTGCCCTGGGGTGATGTGTTTACGGGGCATTTGGGGTTAGGCGGCATGACAATCGACCAATTTGGCAAATTGCCCACCACTTACCGTTTTTATGCAGGCGGCATAAATAGCGTGCGCGGATATGATTACAAAGAACTCGGGCCGCGTGATGCGTTTGGTAATGTGGAAGGGGGAAAATTACTCAGCGTGGTCAGCCTTGAATACGAGCATCCTTTTTTAGATGAATGGGCTGTTGCAGGTTTTGTTGACAGCGGTAATGCGTACAATCTTGACACAATAAGTATCAAAACAGGGATTGGTTTAGGGGTGCGTTGGTATTCAGCCATTGGCCCATTGCGACTGGATTTTGCCGTACCGTTAAATCAAGCCAACTCAGGTTTTCAAATTTATTTTGCCGCTGGGGCAAGATTATGAATAAACGCCGTTGGCTGAAAATCCTGTTAGCCGTTTTTTTCGTGCTAGTAAGCAGTGTTCCTGTGATGCTGTGGTGGATTATCAATAGTGAAACGGCATCTGTTGGGGTGGTGCAGGAAGTCTTTTCCTTGTTAAAACATCAAATGTCGGTGACAACGATTCAAGGACGCTTGCGTGATGAGTTAGTGTTAGATAATTTTGAATATCACAATGATAGCCAAGTGGTTACGGTGAAAAAATTGCGGCTGCGTTGGCAATTGAGCGATTTATTTTCAAAACAACTGAGAATCAGCGAGTTAAAAATTGATGGTGTGACGGTGTTGTTATTGGAAACCCCGCCTGAAGAGAGTGATTTTGACCCGCTGGCAAAAATAGAGTTACCCATGCAAGTGACCATTGATGATTTTTTGTTGACCAATCTACGGATTGAGCAAGAAGAAAATAGCTATCAAGTGGATAAAGTGCAGTTTTCTGCGGCAACTGTGGGTAAGCAGTTACAAATTCACCATTTAGCGGTAGAAGGCGAGGGCGTTAGCGCACACTTAACTGGACAAACCCAACTGGGGGAAGGATTTGCTTTTCGGATGAAATTAGATTGGCAATTTAACGGTGGCGAGCAAGGGCAATGGCGCGGCGTATTAAGCGCGACAGGCAATAGTGAGGTGGTAAGCTTTAATAATCAATTACTTGCCCCCTTTAGTTTCATCCAACAAGGGCAAGTGACCGATTTAATGGACAATCCAACGGTGCAGACGACGGGGGAATGGAAAAAATTGCGTTGGCCGTTGACAGGTCAATTAATTCAGATTTTCAGTGAAACTGGTCGCTTTACTGTCGCAGGTAATGCGCAGCAGTATCAAGTGGCAATGCAAGCCCACTTATCACAACAGCGATTGGCGCAAGCACAACTGCAATTTAACGGCACAGGAACGACAGAAAACTTTAGCATTACGCAATTAAACCTGCGCTCTCAATTAGGACAATTACAGCTTAACGGCGAAATAGGTTGGAAAAACGCGCCCCATTTTGATGTAGTCGCGCTCGGTTCTCATTTTAATCCTGCCATCGTGATGCCTGAAATGGGGGGGGATTTGAATTTTAAAACCCATTTAACAGGGCAATTGTTAGCTGAAAAATTGCAGCTTGCGGTGCTGATTGAGTATTTAAAAGGACGCTTGCGCAATTATCCTGTGTTGGCAGAAGGGCAATTGAATTTAGTCGATAAGGAATTGGAAATAAAAGCGTTGCGCTTGGCTTCGGGGGCAAATACGTTATCGGCACACGGGCAATTAGGGGAAACCCAAGCCCGTTTAGAAGTCAAACTCGCCGCACCTGAATTAAAAACTCTTTGGAAAGGCTTAGGCGGTCAATTGAATGCCACTGCCCATTTGCAAGGCACATTAACCGACCCTTCACTGCGCTTAGAAGCCAAAGGCAAACAACTCCATTTTGCAGAACACGCGCTTGCGGATTTAACGATGGCGGTGAATTATGCAGCGGATAAAAAAAACCGCTCAACAGTGCAGGTCAACGCGGCGGGTTTGCAATCGGGAGCGACTAAAATCAAGCATTTTTCCCTGACTGGACAAGGTGTGCCAGCGCAACATCAATTCACTGCCCAAGTCGATTCACCTGACGGGACAGTGCAGTTAGCTTTAACAGGGGCGTTAAAAAACACCGACTGGCAGGCGCGTTTAACCCAGCTTATTCTCACTCAGCCACAAGCGGGGCGGTGGCAATTAAATCATCCAAGTGTCTTAGTAATCAACAAACGGGCGGCTGGCGTTGATGTCAAGGTAACAGAAAGTTGTTTTACCCAAGCCGCCGCACGGGTTTGTTTGGAGGGAAATTATCCTGTTTCAGGGCAGTTTCAAGGGGCAGTTCACGCCAGTTTACCGAGTGCGTTGGTAAAACCGTATTTACCGCCCACTGTTAAATTTCACGGGCAGTTGGCGGTTGCGGCAAAGGTGCAGAAAAATAATGCAGGCTTAACAGGACAGTATCAACTTTCGCTGTCACCCGACAGCCAAGTGGCTGTGACTGTCGATAAACAAGTGACAACGATTCCCTTTAATAAAATGGCATTAACAGGCGCATTGCGTGGTACACAGCTTGAAAGTGTGTTAGATGTGGTGTTTGCGCAAAAAAATTCTTTGCATGGGCAGTTGCGTTTGGATACAGGTAAATCGCAAGCGATGGCAGGGCAGTTTTCCGCCGCTATTATGGATTTTGCCCCACTTGCGCCGTATATTTTACCACTGACTGACTTAAAAGGTAATTTAACCGCCGCGCTGACTGTGGCAGGAAGTTTAAAAAAACCGAGCGTGACGGGGGCTGTGTCATTAAATAAGGCGGCGGTTGCAGTAAATGAAGCAGGATTAACCCTCCATGATGTGCAGCTTAAATTAAGTTCACCCATTGCAGCGGCAGAACAGATGCTTATCACAGGTTCTGCAAAATCGGGGGCAGGGCAGTTAAATCTCAATGGCACTGTACAGCTCAATCCTGTGTTAGGGTTTCCTGCGCAATTAAAAATAACGGGCAACGATTTTGAAGTGGTAAAACTGCCAGAAGCCAATATCGCGATTTCGCCTGAGTTAGTCGCTCATTATGAAAAAAATGCCGCGCGGGTTTCGGGTAAAATAAGTTTAAGCAAACTGCAAATTGAATTAAAACAATTGCCTGCTAACGCCTTAAAACCCAGTGAAGATGAACAGATTGTCGGAGCAGAAAAACCCGCGCAGGCAGAAGCCCCGAAAACAAAAGTTGCACTGGATATTGACCTTGATTTAGGCAAAGAAGCCCATTTCTCAGGGTTTGGGATGGCAACGGATTTACGAGGCGCTTTGAAATTAACCCAAAAAAACGAAGCGTTAGCGATGTTTGGCAGTGTGGAAATGAGTAATGCACGTTATAAAAGTTATGGACAAGATTTAACCGTGCGGCGTGGAAAATTTGTGTTTAATGGCGCACCGAGCAACCCTTTGTTAGATGTGCAGGCGATTCGCTTGTCAAAATCCAAAAAAGTGACCGCGATTTTACAAGTCAGTGGGGAATTAAAAGCCCCTAAAACCCGTATTTATGCCGAACCTGCCCAGCCTGAATCGGACGCATTGGCGTATTTGATAACAGGCAGTGCATTAAATCAATTAACCAAAGCCGAAGGAAATATGTTGGCAAGTGCCGCGTTATCTTACGGGGCGGGACATTTGTCTTGGTTGACTGAAAAGTTTGGGATTGATGAGTTGGAATTGCAAGAGGGCGAAACCATGAAAGAAAGTGTGTTAGCGTTGGGGCAGTATTTAACCCCTGATTTATATGTGGGGGCGAAAGTGGGCTTGTTTAATAAACAAACCGCGATGGTGGTGAAATATAAAATCAGTGAGGATTTTAGCGTTACCTCGCAAGCGGGCGAATCACAACGGGTGCATTTTAATTATGAGTTTTCCCATAATTAACAGAAAGATTGTCCCCTAAAATTGATGCTATAGTTCTGTTTTTTTATCCTAAATGAGCCATGCAAGTTATTCCTTTAAAATATGGCACGATGTTCAAACGTGCTTTCAGCGACCCTGAAGTGTTTACCGATTTTGCCAATGATATTTTAGGCATTCAACTCAATATCAGTGAAGTGCATACCGAATACGAATACCCAGAACCGATTGGTTTTGTCCGCAGTCAGTATGATTTATTCGCAGAAGATGTGGAACAGCGGATTATTGTTGAAATTCAACAGGTCAAAGAAGGCGATTTTTTTGACCGCTTTTTATATTACCACCTCATCAGCTTAGTCGAACAAGTCGGCGGTTTCAAAGAATACGGCTTTGAGCGCACGGTTTACACTATCGTGGTACTCACCAGTGTGCCACGCGATGGCAGCATGAATTTTAGTTGTGCTATCAGTGATATGAGTCCTGTCACTGAACACGGTAAAACCTTGAATGTGTATCCGCATCGGTTGTTGTTTTTATGTCCGCGCCAAGCCAATGACAAAACCCCGCCTGCGATTAAAAAATGGCTGGATTTTATTGCCGATTCGTTGGATGGAGAAATGAATGCGGCAAGCTATCCTGAAAGTAAATGGCAAAAGCTGTTAGCCGCCATTCAAAAAAAGACCATTGACCCGCAGTTACTGTCCGAAATCAAGGATGACCAAGCTTGGGCTGAGGTGATTAAACGCTCCGAAGTCTACGGAATCAGCAAGGGATTGGAACTGGGATTGGAAAAAGGATTGGAACTGGGATTGGAAAAAGGGCGCGTAGAAATGCTAAAACAGCAACAACAAACCGTGCAAAATGCGCAAAAAATGGGGCTTGATGACGCTGCGATTGCCGCCTTAATGAATTTATCGTTAAGCGAGGTTCAGGCAATTCAAGCGGCAATTGAAAAACCATCTTAGCGTTTTTGCCAAAAGAAACAGGCTAGGTTTTATGGCTCAATCGTTTTAGTGCCGTTACTTAGCCTGTTAAACTTGTTAAAATTCACCAATGTCTTGATCTCCCTATAATCTTCACAAAGGAAAAAAACACCATGACCTCACACTGGGAAACCGTTATCGGTTTAGAAATTCACACCCAATTAGCCACACAATCAAAAATTTTTTCAGGTGCAGCCACCGCTTACGGTGCAGAACCCAATACCCAAGCCTGTGCGGTGGATTTAGGCTTGCCAGGGGTTTTGCCTGTTTTAAATGAAGCGGCGGTCAACATGGCGATTAAATTTGGTTTGGGGATTCATGCAGAGATTGCCCCAGTTTCAGTATTTGCCCGCAAAAATTATTTTTACCCTGATTTACCCAAAGGCTATCAAATCAGCCAAATGGATTTGCCGATTGTTGGGAAAGGGCATATTGAAATTGAGGTAGACGGGGTAAAAAAAACCATCGGTATTACTCGCGCCCATTTAGAAGAAGACGCGGGAAAATCGCTGCATGAGGATTTTCATGGTTTAACTGGCATTGATTTAAATCGGGCGGGTACACCGTTGCTAGAAATCGTTTCCGAACCGGATATGCGCTCACCGAAAGAGGCGATTGCGTATGCAAAAACTATTCACAACTTAGTGAAGTGGCTGGCTATTTCTGATGGCAATATGGAGGAAGGGTCTTTCCGTTGTGATGTGAATGTGTCGGTGCGCAAAAAAGGCGAAGAAAAATTTGGCACACGGCGAGAAATTAAAAACCTCAATTCGTTCAGGTTTATGCAGCAAGCGATTGATTTTGAAGTCGATTGGCAAATTGAAGAGCTTGAATCAGGACGACAAATTCAGCAGGCAACCGTGTTATTTAATCCAAACACTGGCGAAACTAAAGCCATGCGCAGCAAAGAGGAAGCCAACGATTACCGCTATTTTCCTGACCCCGATTTGTTGCCTGTTGTGATTGATGAACCATTGAAAGCGAGTATTAAAGCGCAATTGCCAGAATTGCCCGAGGCAAAAAAGCTTCGTTTTATCGAGCAATATCAATTAGATAGTGAAACAGCGGTTATTTTGACTTCCTCACGGGCTTTAGCCGATTATTATGAAATCGTTGTGAAGGCATCAAGCTGTGATGCAAAAATGTGTGCGAATTGGATAGTCGGCGATTTGCTAGGGGCATTAAATAAAGCAGGCTTGGAAATCAATCAATCACCGCTTGAGGCGATACGATTAGCAGGCTTGTTACAACGCATCGCCGATAACACGATTTCAGGCAAAATCGCCAAACAGATTTTTGAAAGCTTGTGGACAAATCAGCAAACTGCTGATGAAATTATTGATGCACAAGGTTTACGGCAAATTACTGATACGGGGGCGATTGCGGCGATTATTGATGAAATCATTGCCGCCAATCAAAAACAAGTTGAGCAATATCGCACGGGCAATGAAAAAGTGTTTGGCTTTTTTGTTGGACAAGTAATGAAAGCCATGCAAGGCAAAGGCAATCCCGCAGAGATTAATAAGTTGTTGAAAGAAAAGCTAAACTAACCTTTACCACTTTTTATTTAGTTTAAACTTAGGAGATATGAAATGGCAATTAAACAATCAGAATCAATTTATCAACTGAAAATTACTTTACAAGGCTCTAAACCCCCGATTTGGCGACGAGTCTTAGTCCCTGATTCCATTAAATTGGACGAATTCCATGAACTGATTCAAATTGTAATGGGCTGGCAAAATTGTCATCTGCATCAATTTCATTGTAATGGCACGCTATACAGCATACCAAATGACGAGTTTGATGATTTTGACATTGAATTAAAAAACGAAACGGACTATCAACTTTCTCAATTACTGACCGCTGAAAAAAGCTCCCTGCTTTATGAATATGATATGGGTGATGGCTGGGAGCATAAAATAGTTTTAGAAAAGATTTTACCGTTTGATAGCACTGTCCAGTTGCCGCAATGTATTAAAGGAAAACGGGCGTGTCCGCCTGAAGATTGCGGGGGCATTTGGGGCTATAAGTCTTTATTAGAAATCCTTAAAGACAAAAAACATCCCCAACACGAGGAGATGCTGGAATGGCTGGGTGGTGATTTTGATTCTGAATATTTTGATTTGGATGAAATCAATGCACAATTACGCTAACAAAGTAAAAATACGATGAGTTCTTTATATTACGGCGACAATCTGAACGTTTTGCGCGAGGAAATCAAAGACGAATCGGTGGATTTGATTTATCTTGACCCGCCTTTTAACAGCAAAAGCGACTATAACCTGTTGTTTAAAACCCCGAAGGGGCATAAATCGGATGCACAAATCACGGCATTTGAAGATACTTGGAATTGGGGGCAACAAGCAGAACTTGAGTTTTCGCAATTGCTTAAACAAGATAACACCGATGTTTCCGAGTTGATTACGGCATTTCGGCGATTTTTAAAAGAAACCGACATGATGGCATATTTGGTGATGATGGCAAGTCGCTTATTAGAGTTGCAGCGGGTATTAAAGCCGACAGGGAGTTTATATCTGCATTGTGACCCAACTGCCAGCCATTACTTAAAGCTGCTGTTAGATGCCATATTTTATAAGCGTGGGTTTGTCAATGAAGTGATTTGGAAACGTTCTTATGGACATGGCGACTCTAAAAAAAGCATGGGGCGTAGCCATGACACGATTTTTTATTACACCAAAAGCGAAAAGTTTACCTTAAACCGTTTTTTTCATGCGCATAATTCAGAATATTTGGAGAATTTTTTTCGCCATGAAGATGAAAGAGGCGTTTATAAACTGGAAAATCTGACCTCGCCTAGTTTCCGTCCTAATTTGGTTTATGAATACAAAAACTATCCCTCACCAGCAAAAGGTTGGCGGGTGAATTTGAAAAAAATGCAACAACTCGATGCAGAAGGACGACTACATTTTCCCAAAAAACAGGATGGACGGATTATGAAAAAAGTCTATCTGCACGAACTGGAAGGTCAGCCGATGATAGATGTGTGGACAGATGTTAAACCTATCTCTGCACAATCAGCAGAGCGTTTAGAATATCCAACCCAAAAACCACTTGCTTTACTTGAGCGTATTATCAAAGCCAGCAGCAATGAAGGTGATGTCATTCTTGACCCGTTTTGTGGTTGTGGCACAGCAGTTCATGCAGCACAACTGTTAAAACGGAACTGGATAGGGATAGATATTACCCATTTAGCGGTGAGTTTGATTGAAAAACGCCTGAAAGATGCTTTTTCAGACATTCAATTTGACGTTTATGGCACACCAAAAGATTTGGCAGGCGCACAAGATTTAGCGATGCGTGATAAATATCAGTTTCAATGGTGGGCGTGTTCTTTAGTCAATGCCAAACCCTATCAAGGTAAGAAAAAAGGGGCAGATGGTGGGATTGATGGGTTGATTTTTTTTCAGGATGATGAAACAGGGGCGAAAAAAATTATTGTGTCGGTCAAAGGTGGCAAAAATATCACTCGCAGCATGATTGCTGATTTAAAAAATACGGTTGAACGCGAGAAAGCCCAACTCGGTTTGTTTGTCACCTTGTTTGACGCAACCAAACCAATGCTTACGGAAGCCGTCAGCGCAGGATTTTATGAATCGCCTTATCACGGCGCGTTTGCAAAAATTCAGGTCTTAACTATTACTGATTTACTTACAGGTAAAGCCAAAGCGCAGTTTCCTGATTTAAGCATGGGCGGATTAAACTTTAAAAAAGCAAAACAGAATACTCTTTCGGCGCAAAATTCGTTAGTAGCAAATTCATAACCTGAGGTTGGGATAATAGGCATCCTGACCTCAGGTTGATTTAAAGGATGCCCAGTTCCTGTTTCATTTTTTCCACGTCCAAACTTTGCAACAATTCCAGCAGATTCGGATAAATACTGGCATGATAGCCATAGCCCCCTTGCACCATTTCATCAATTGCTTGGGCTTTGCTCCAGCCTTGAAAAACTATGCGATAGGCAGCAATCACTGTCCCCGTGCGGTCTGAACCATGCCAGCAATGAACCAATAACGGGCCTTTTCTATTTTTAATCACTTGCAAGGCGGTGGTTAATTGCGCGGGGGTAAAACTGCCTGTGGCTATTTCGAGTTGGTGCAAGGTGAAAGGTAAGTTTTCAGCTTCTTCCACATCATCATGGTATTCACGCAAACTTAATACTTCGGTCACACCTAATTTTTCCAATTCAGAAAACGCTACCTTTTCGGGTTGTTCAGAGCGATAAAGCGTTTTATCGACTTGATAAAGATTTTCCAGCCCTGTTTCTAACACAGGTTGCGCCCAAGAAACAGGTCTAACACGCGGCTGTGCATCCGCAAAGGCACAGCCCATTAAAAACAGAACAACAATTTTTTTCAGCACTTTTTTTCCTTTATTGGTTTTGCGCATACCAATCAATATTGCGGGTAATGTACATCACTAAAGACAGGGCAATAAATAAACCAATTGTGCCAATTAATAACGCATAATCGGTGGCTTGCAATGTCACATATAAAAAACCGTAAGTGGTCAATAAGCCAACCGCCATTAATACGCCACGCTGTCCACTTTTTAAAACCGCCATGCTATATAAGGTGACTAATACCGTTGAAAGACAGGCGGCGACAATATAAGCCAGTGCGAAAGCAATAAACTCAGAGAGCGACAGGAGGGCTAAATAAAATAAGCACAATGCCGCCCCGACTAATAAATATTGAAAGGGATGGATTTTGACTTTGCCTGAGACTTCAAACAGAAAAAACGAGGTAAACACCAAAGTAATAAATAAGATGCCATATTTAATAGAGCGTTCCACGTTGCGGTAAGAATCAATCGGTGAAACCAAGGTGACACCAAATAAGGAACTGCTCACAACATTGGCATTAAAAACGTCCGTTTCATTGCTTGTCCAATGTTGTGGATAATCACGTCCATAATAAGAAACTTGCCATTGCGCTTTAAAACCTTTGTCAGAAATATTCCGTTGCGTAGGTAAAAATGCCCCGTTGAAACTAGGGTCTTGCCAACTGGATTGCAAATTCACTTCATTTTGAATCCCTAATGGCGCAATTTGTAAGCCGCTGCTGCCATTTAAAACTAAATTTAAACTGACCGATAAATCCTTTTTTTCATCGCTTAAAAGACCTTCAAGATTAGTTTGCACACCTGAAACAAAGCCTGGCACTAAACTACCTGGAATTAAAGGGCGTTTTTGTTGATTGGCTTCTAACATTAACGTTTCATGCGTACCGCGTAAATCCGATAAAGCAAAACTAATGGTGGCTTGATTCCACAAAATATCTTTACTAGGAAACTCAAGCTGGGAAAACTGCCCCGTAATATTTAAATTGCCTGTATAAACAATGGCATCATAAATCCCACGATGCAATTTATTGGGTTTTAAATTGCCTTTCATACTCAGATGGTTAGGTAAAAAATAAGCGTTGGCAGTTCTTGTTTCATTGACTTGCTTTTGTCGCCTAATTTCTTGGTCGCCTTTTTTAATCGTTTCCTCTACCCAACCTGTGTAAGCATAGCGATAAGGAATAATCAGTAACGGCCCTACAATGGTTTGCTCTTTGCCCCAGGTGGCGGTAATTTCACTAATCGTGCCATCGCGTCTGGCTAAACGCTCATCCAATAAAGAATCAATCATTCCCAGTGGAATCAGTAAAATCAGCATTAAAAACGCAATTGAGGCAACTTTTGCCAAAACGCTGTCTTTAAAACGGGATGGCGGCTTTTCAATTTTTTCAGTCGGTTGCCATTCGTTAGGTTCAGTTTGTTCGGTCATTTTTCATCCTCATTGGATAGCACAATAAGCTTGAGTAGGAACGACTTGTTTAATTTCATAAGCGGCATTGGGAACTAAAATAAATTCACTTGCCCCGACAGTCGAGTCTAAATTTCCCCAGTCGTAGGTATAGCCTAACCCTGTCCAAGGTACACCACTGCTGGCACGAAAGCTTTTAAAATAAAGGTTTTTGTAAAAGCCAACATAATCACCGATATTTTTAATCTGCGGTGGGGTTTTAGAAAACTGCAATTCACATTGACTGTCGTTAATGTCTGGGTCAACACACGGTCTAAACAAATCTTGCGGCGCAACCCACATTTCTACAAATACATCATAATTCCAGCTGGCATCCAAACCTAAATATTGTTTTAAACGTAAATCAAGGGCCGCTTTATCGGCAGTAGGCTGGTTTTTTAAAAAATTTTGGCAAAATTGCTGCACTTGTGGCGCGGTCGTGACCCACACGGCATAATCCAATTCCGCAGGCGCGTGCGTGTTGGGACGCAAAAATTTGTCATAGGCGGCTTGTTGTTTCCAAGTCAGCACCAAAATTTTGCTTTTATCGGCATTCCAAACTAATTGGCTGTTATCCACCGTCACAGGCACAAGGTGGGTTGAAATTTTAGTCGCTTTTACCAACGCTGCATCCACCACCGCTTCTTGATAACGCTGTTCGATGGGGTGTTGAAGAGGCGAACAAGCAAGCAATTGATTTAACAGGCAGATAAATAAGGGAGTTTTAAAAGAATATTTTTTTAGCATAAGAAAGTTAGCGTTGAATAATAAAGGGAGGTCAGGCTATCATTTTTACATAACCTATTGATTTTTCATAGAAGAGACAGAATATCCCTAGTAAAATACTGTCGTTAATTTTAAGATAATATCGGTCAATGTAATCTTTAATTCAGTTTTTCACAACAGATGCAGCGATTTTGAAATTCAGGCTAATACAATACGCCTAAAGTATTGTATAATAAACAGTTAAAACTTTTCTCTCGCGAACGCGATTCCCTTTTTTTCAGCAGGTAACTAAATGTCCGATAGTGTTTCTCCATTACCCTCTTTCCGTGACTTGGCACTGATCGATCCGGTGCTTAAAGCTCTGGACGATATAGGTTATGAGACACCCTCCCCGATTCAAGCAAAAATCATCCCCTTCATGTTAGCAGGCAAGGATGTTCTAGGTCAGGCGCAAACTGGCACGGGTAAAACAGCGGCTTTTGCATTGCCGTTATTATCGCGGCTTGATTTAAAAATTAAAAACCCACAAGTATTAGTGTTAGCTCCAACCCGCGAGTTAGCCATTCAAGTTGCTGAAGCGTTTCAAGGTTACGCCGCGCGATTAAAAGGGTTTCACGTTCTGCCAATTTATGGTGGACAAGATTACAATATTCAGCTCAAACAATTAGCGCGTGGCGTTCATGTTGTGGTTGGTACGCCAGGGCGGGTGATGGACCATATGCGCCGTGGCACGTTGAAACTGGATTCATTACAGTGTTTAGTATTAGATGAAGCCGATGAAATGCTACGGATGGGCTTTATTGATGATGTCGAATGGATTTTAGAGCAGACACCAGCGCAACGGCAAATCGCGCTGTTTTCTGCCACAATGCCGAGTGTGATTCGCAAAATTGCGCAAAAACATTTAAACAATCCTGAAGAAGTCACCATTAAAGTCAAAACTACCGAAACGCCTTCAATTCGGCAACGGTTTTGGTTTGTCAGTGGCTTACATAAATTAGATGCACTAACGCGAATTTTAGAAGCCGAAACCTTTGATGGGATGATTATTTTCGTGAAAACGAAAACCGCCACCATTGAATTGGCTGAAAAACTAGAAGCACGAGGCTACAGTGCCGCTGCGATTAATGGTGATTTATCGCAAGCCTTGCGGGAACGCACCATTGAACATTTGAAAAATGGCAAAATTGATATTTTAATTGCCACCGATGTTGCCGCGCGTGGCTTAGATGTTGATAGAATCAGTCATGTCATCAACTATGATATTCCTTACGATACAGAAAGTTATATTCACCGTATCGGTCGAACAGGACGGGCGGGCAGAAGTGGTGAAGCGATTTTATTTGTATCGCCGCGTGAACGGCGTTTATTAAGCAATATTGAAGTTGCTACCAAACGTAAAGTTGAAGAAATGCAATTGCCTTCAACCGAGTTAATCAATAACAATCGGATTAGCCGTTTTAAACAACGGATTACGGACACCTTGGCAGCAGAAGGTTTGAGTTTTTACAGTCAATTAATTGAGCAGTATGAACAAGAGCATGATATTCCTGCGATTGAAATTGCCGCCGCTTTAGCAAAATTATTACAAGGCGATATTCCATTATTGTTGAAACATCCGCCAAAAGTCAGCCCTGTCGAACGGAGTGATAAAGATTCTCGCAATGACCGCCCCCGCCGTGAGCGTTCAGAACGCTCTGAAAGAAATGACAGAGGTCGGGGCGATACAGCGGCTGCACCGCGTGAACGCGGCAGAACACGCAATGCGAACACAATGGAAACAGAGTTATTCCGGATTGAAGTTGGACATAATCATGGCGTGAAACCGGGCAATATCGTTGGAGCGATTGCCAATGAAAGTGGCATTGATGGTGACCATATTGCACGAATCAGAATTGAAGATGATTACAGTACCGTCGAATTACCAGCTGGAATGCCTAATGATTTGCTACTGACTTTAAAGAAAGTGCGGGTGGTTGGACAAGCGTTGAATATTTCTAAAGTCGATGAGTCGGCAAAAAAGAAGGAAAAAAGCAAAAAACGGGTGGGTTCGCCGTCCAGACGCGCTAAAACAGGCACTGAAGAATAGTTTAACCAATCGAAAAAAAGGGAGGCTTTGAGCCTCCCTTTTTATTTAAGTTTCTGGATGATGGGACACATAAATCAACTGGTCTGTCTCAAAGCCTAATTCAGCTGCTTTTTTTATCAATTTATCCTGCACCGCTGCACTCAATTTGGGTTGTCGGGCTAAAATCCATAAATACGATTTACTGGAACTTGTCACTAACGCATATTGATAGTTTTCATCCAGCAGGACAACAATATACGCGCTGTAAAAGGGTCCAAAAAAAGATACTTTCAAATACCCTACATCAGATTTTTCCACAAAATAGGCTTTCCCATCCGCTTGTTGCCACTCTTTTTCTGCGATGGCATAGCCACGATTAATCACTTTAATTTCGCCGTCTGTGCCTAAACTATAATCAGCGGTTATCTGTGATAAACCCCGCTCAAAAGAATTATCCAATCGGGCGATTTCATACCATTTTCCTAAATATTTGTCCGCTACAAACGGTGTGACAGGGGTTATATCGTCAGGAATACTGACACAGCTGCTTAACAGCAAAAACAAAATGAGGCGTATTTTTTTCATTTATTCTACTCTGATAAACCGATGAATTAACCGGCGGTCTTTTTTATTGGGTTTATGCAATGCAGGCGAAAAATCCAAAAACGCCCGTTCTTCGCGTTGCTGCTCGGCTTGCTGTTGACGTTTTTGGATACTTTCGGGGCTTTCTTGATACAACAAAATCGCCTCAATCGAGGGGCGGCGTTGTTCATTCAAACCTAATACGGTCACTTCCCAGTGCGTTTGCTCTTTATTAATCTGCAATTGCGCCCCGATTTTCAATTCTTTACTGGGCTTGCAACGTTGCCCGTTCAAATGGACTTTTCCACCGCTGACAGCATCGCTTGCAAGCTTGCGCGTCTTAAAAAAACGCGCCGCCCACAGCCATTTGTCGATGCGTAAAACAGTTAATTCAGACATGGAGCTAACTTATTCCAACACACTACGCAAGCCTTTGATTTGCCAAGCCGCAAAACCACCTTCCATGCTAACAGCGTGTTGATAACCGAGTTTGTGCAAGGTTTCTGTTGCCAGAGCGGAACGCCCGCCTGATTGACAATAAACAACCATTGCTGCTTCTTTGTTTTGAAAAGCAGACAAATTATTGATTTTAAATTCCAGCACCCCGCGTGGAATATTGATTGCGTTTGGCAAATGCCCCGCACTGTATTCGGCAGGTTCACGCACATCTAAAATCAAATAAGTGGCTAAATTATCGCTCACTGTTTCAGGGATAATTTCTACAATTGTTTTTTTGGCTAACGCAACCAAATCCATCGCGGTCAGTGACATAATTAAATCCTATTTCTAAATGAAAAAATCAGAGTATATTAGTAATAAATAATAGAGTAAAGCCAGTAAATAGCGATTAGCTTACAGGCAAATGTTTTTTAAGTTCAATTGGCAATGAAAACACCACTTTTTCTTCAATCCCTTGATTTTCTATCACCGTTGCCGCACCCCATAGCTTCAGCTGGGCTATCACTTCCTGCACTAATATTTCAGGTGCAGACGCGCCTGCGGTTAATCCAATCACATTAACATCCTTGAACCACGCTTCCTGCATATCTTCATAAGTATCAATTAAATAAGCCCGTTTACCTAACTGTTCTGCAATCTCGCGCAACCTATTAGAATTAGAACTATTAGGCGACCCGACTACTAAAATAATATCCGAAATTTTTGATAACTCATGTACACCATCTTGCCGATTTTGTGTGGCATAGCAAATATCATTTTTTTTCTGCTCTTTAATGGCAGGAAAATAATTTCTAAGTGCATCAATCATCTCTTTTGCATCGGTCATCGACAAGGTTGTTTGGGTGACATAGGCTAAATTATTAGGGTTATTAACGCGCAGATTTTTTACATCCTCAGGGGTTTCCACTAAATAAATGGCTCCGTGCTGCGTACATTTTTCATATTGCCCCATTGTCCCTTCCACTTCAGGATGCCCCGCATGACCAATTAAAATCACTTCTCGGTCAGCTTGAGCGTGTTTAGAGACTTGAATATGAACTTTGGTGACTAATGGACAGGTTGCATCAAACACAGTTAATTTGCGTTCAATCGCCTCTTGCTGGACTTTTTTCGATACGCCGTGCGCACTAAAAATTAAATACGAACCGACAGGCACATCGGCTATATCTTCAATAAAAACCGCTCCCTTCGCACGCAGCCCTTCAACCACCATCCGATTATGCACAACTTCATGGCGTACATAAATCGGTGCACCAAACGCATCAAGGGCTTGGTCAACAACTTCAATCGCACGGTCAACACCGGCACAAAATCCACGAGGATTAGCGAGTACAATTTGCATATCTTGACTTCTTTACTTGGTTAATTAAACGCTCATTCTAGCCTAACATAACGTCAGAAACGATAATTCCGTCATTATCGGCATATAAAAAATGGTCGGTTTTAAAATTAACCCCTGCAAAGGTTAAAACATTGCCTTGTTCACCCGCACCGCGTTTTTGACTTTTTAAAGGATGCGCGTGTAAGGCGCGAATCCCAATCGGAATTTCTGTTAAAACATCGCTGTTGCGAATGCAGCCATAAATAACAATCCCTTGCCAACCGTTTTCATAGGCAATTTGACTGTAGGTTGCGCCAATCAATGCACACCGATGTGAGCCCCCCCCATCAATCACTAACACACGATGGTTTACTTGTTCTTGCAATACTTGTTCGATTAATTGATGGTCTTCAAAAACTTTTAAGGTGGTAATTTGTCCGCAAAAATTATTTTTACCGCCAAAGCAGTTAAAAATAGGCTCGGCAATTTGAAAATGTTCTTGTTGTGCATAGCTGTCGCACAATTTAGCTGTGGTAAATATCATAATAAATTTTAAGTATCAGGTCAGAAGAAAACTAATTTGGTATTGCTAATCATACAGCTTACACTAAGCGACCGTTAGTTTTAAGCCTGCTTTTTTTTGCGCAAGGCAGATTAAACGGTAAGATGTCAATTTATTCGCCTTTTAATCCCTTTAAATCTTATGAAAGCAGTTATTTTGGCAGGAGGATTAGGCACACGGATTAGTGAGGAAACCCATTTAAAACCCAAGCCGATGATAGAAATCGGTGGTAAACCAATACTTTGGCATCTTATGAAAATGTATTCAGCTCACGGGATTGATGATTTTATTATTTGCTGTGGCTATAAAGGCTATCTTATCAAAGAATATTTTGCCAATTATTTTTTGCATACCGCCGATGTCACCTTTGATATGAAAAACAATACCATGCAGGTGCATCAAAATATGGCAGAGCCGTGGACAGTGACACTGGTTGATACAGGTGAAAAAACCATGACAGGCGGGCGTTTAAAACGGGTGCGCGATTATCTTGATGGCGATTTTTGTTTTACCTATGGCGATGGGGTGAGCGATGTCAATATTGCAGAAAGCCTGCGCTTTTTTCAACAGCAATCCACCTTAGCCATGATAACCGCTGTCTATCCGCCTGGGCGGTTTGGTGCTTTGGAGATTGAGCAACACAAAGTTGTTTCTTTTAAAGAAAAACCACGCGGCGATGGCAGTATGATAAACGGTGGCTTTTTTATTCTTTCTCCCCAAGTGATTGATTATATTGCAGATGATGCAACGTTATGGGAAAAAGAACCCTTGGAAACTTTGGCGTTAGAAAATCAACTCAGTGTTTATAAGCATGACGGTTTTTGGCAACCAATGGACACGCTACGAGACCGACATTATTTAGAAGAGTTGTGGCAATCGGGCAATGCGCCGTGGAAAAAATGGAGAGAATAATGCAACATTTTTGGCAAGATAAAAAAGTGCTAGTCACTGGACACACAGGTTTTAAAGGCAGTTGGTTGTGTTTATGGTTGCAAGCATGGGGCGCAAAAGTGACAGGGTTTGCATTATCGCCACCGACACAACCCAGTTTGTTTGAACAGGCGCGGGTCGCTGAAAATATGGACTCGGTTATCGGCGATATTCGCGATGCAGCGGCGATACAAGCCTTGCTAAAAAAAGTCCAACCTGAGATTGTGTTTCACTTAGCCGCTCAACCCTTGGTGCGTTATTCGTATCAACAACCGCTGGAAACTTATGCAACTAATGTGATGGGAACGTTGCATTTATTGGAAGCCATTCGGCAAGTTGATTGTGTACGCGCGGTGGTGATGATTACCAGCGACAAATGTTATGAAAACAAAGAATGGGATTGGGGCTATCGGGAAAACGACCCATTAGGAGGACACGACCCCTACAGCAGCAGCAAAGCTTGCGCTGAAATTTTAATCGCCTCGTATCGCAACTCTTATTTTCATCCCGCCTTGTTTGGAATGCACCGAACCGCCATTGCCAGTGCGCGAGCAGGGAATGTGATTGGTGGCGGCGATTGGGCGCAAGACCGACTTATCCCTGATATTATTCGCGCCTTGTCCGCCCAACAAATCATTAAAGTTCGTTATCCCCACGCGATTCGCCCTTGGCAACACGTTTTAGAACCCTTGGCTGGCTATTTACAATTGGCAGAAAAATTGTACTTGGAAGGCAGTCCTTACGCGCAAGCGTGGAATTTTGCCTCCCCTGCCGAAGACGCAAAAACCGTGCGGTGGATAGCGGAAAAAATGTGTGTTTTGTGGGGCGGGGTCACAGGCTGGCAACCCGAAGCGGGCGAACACCCGCACGAAGCGCGTTATTTGCAGCTTGATTGTGCAAAAGCACACGCTAAACTGAGCTGGTTTCCCCGTTGGCAACTTTCAACAACACTAGAAAAAATTGTGCAGTGGCATCAAGCCGAACAGCAGGGCATGGATATGCAGCTGGTTTGTTTGGCGCAAATTCAAAAATATATCACGCCTTAAGTCATTGGGGCTAAAGTTATCGGGTACTAAAATCCCCCTAACCCCCTTTAAAAAAGGGGGAAGCTCCCTCCTTTCCTAAAGGAGGGCTGGGGTGGATTTTAAGTTGAGTACCTCATAACTTATGATTATCTACTTAACTTTATGAAAAAAATCTATCGCTATGCAA
>JAIFMS010000173.1 GCA_020048335.1 Methylococcaceae bacterium
GCGACCCCCTTTAAAAAAGAGGGTAAAAACAACCCTCCTCCTTTCCTAAAGGGGGATTGAGGGGGATTTAAAGGAGGGCTGGGGAGGATTTAACAAAGGGGGATTTTAGAAAGGGGTTTGGGGGATTTAATATTCTAAAGTGACTCCCACATTAAAAGAACGCCCCATCCCTGCCACAGGTAAATTATTCACTGCGCCTATCCGACCATTGGCTTTCCATTCTGAAAAATTCACCCCACCGAGTGGCAATGAATAATATTTATTAAATAGATTGGTAATGCCCGCATCCACTTTTATAAAATTCCATTGATAACCTGAGCGTAAATTGACCAGCGTGTAACCTGCTGTTTTGGGTTCTAAACGCAAAGAGTCAACTTGGGTTTTTCTATCAACAAGTTGCACATCCACCGCACTACTCCAGCCCCCTAAGCTGTGTTCTACGCCGATTTTGGCATTCAGCGGCATAATGTGATACATACTGTTGCCTGTGTTTTTGATTTTACCATGCACATAGCCAACCACCCCTTTCACATTGGCACGTCCATATTGATTGTCCATCACATTCACCCGCCACGGAAAATCTATCCCAAATAACTCAGCATTTTGATTAGCGTGCTGCAATAAAGCGATATTTGTCCCCGCTGCACCGCCCATATTCGCGGTAGTCGCAGCTGTCATGCCATTTGTAGTAGGAATCACCCCGATATAGCCTTCAACATGGGTATAGTAAGGGGTTAGCTTGGCTTCCCATTGTTTATTTTTGCCATCTTGCAAAGAAATGGTCGCGCTAATGGTATGGGCAATTTCTGGTTTTAAATCAATATTTCCCACATAACCATTGGCATCACCCATAAAGCCGTTCATCATCATGTCCATGCCTGTTCTGCCCCAAGTATAGCGTTCATACAAACTGGGCGAACGGGTTTTGCGCGCATAGCCAAATTCAAATGCGCCGTTTTCATTGACATCGTAACGGGCTAATGCAGTGACATCAAAATTGTGGTCAGTGCGAGCGTGTGGTTGGTCGTTAAAATTTTTCGCAGCGGCTATGTCAGGCGCGTTCATCATCCCCGTATTATAAGGTTGCACATTACCTGCATTGGTTTTCACCAATTCGTAACGCAATCCTAATAAGGTACTCCAATGCTCGTCCCATTTAGATTCAATTTCCCCGAACACTGCATACCGGTCACGCTTGCCGTCTTTGATATTAATAAAGCTATTGCCGCTCATCATCGCAGAAACAGAAGCAGGAACAGGTCGCCACCAATCATTGAGCTTGAAATTGTGCATTTCATTGCCAACGCGCAATTTGTGTTTATCCATAAATGGAATTTCAGCTTTCACTGAATAACCTAAATTGCTGCCTTCAGTTTCCATTGGCATCACCCCTGTTTTTTCAGGCGAGAAAAATCCCATTTCATGGGTGGTGTTTTGCCAAAAAAAGCGCGATTCGACTTTACCCCAATCAAAATCGCCTTTGTGGTCAAAATTGACAAAATTTGCCCGATTACCCACCATATCCATCGGTTGATTGACAAACCCTTGATGCGGAATCGCTTGTTGTCCTGCTTTCAGCACCACCGTTTGTCCATAACCTTGCGCTGCCAACGTCAAGGTATGATTCATGCTTTCATATTGAGTTGAACGAACCCGATTGCCACGTCCGTCCCGATAACTATCGGCACTGCTTAATGCGCCATCGTAGCCTAAGCTAAAGTTTTTATTGGCAATTGCGGCTGAGACCGTAGAACTTAAGGTATCGCCATTACTGCGATAAAAACTGGATACCCGTCCACTTAAGTGCAGATTTTCATTGCCACTGGCAAACACTGGCGTTACTGAATTGACGGTAATTGTACCACCCACGCTATCACCGCCCGCGCTAACAGGGGTGATGCCTGCCATGACGGAAATATTTTCAACATTTGCTGCATTCACATAAGATAACGAAGGGTTCATGTGGTTAGCACAAGCGGATAAAATTTGCATTCCATCAACAACGATTTTAACTTTTTCATCACTTAACCCATGAATTACAGGCAAACTAGAAACCCCCCCACCTGTTTGTAAAGTCACGCCTGGTTCATCACTTAAAGCCTCTGCTGCATCACCCGATTTCAAAAGTTTTGAAACCACATCCTTGGCTTTTTTATTGATAGACTTGGCGTTAACCTCGACAGGATCAAGGGTTTGTACCGCCTCTTCTGCGGCAACCGAAAAAGGCATGGCTAATAGACTGGCAATTGCAATACTGAGTTTTGTTTTCAATGAATGACTCCTTAGCTAATTTAATATGCTAAAACCTAAGCAAAAATTGTGCCTTTATTATTTTTTCATAAATAACAACTTGTTATAAATTTTAGCAAGCTAGTGTTTCCAGATACTCTATGTCAAATAACCCATCCACGAAAAAACTATGTTATTTAACTTAATTAAATAGCTAAACTCAGCTAAAAATATAGAGACCCGAAAAATCGTTAGTTTCTCCCTATTGGGATTCGTAAATATTTTGTTTAGTTCAAAGTCAGTCAGCAATAGCCAGTGGAATTGTGGCTTATTCAAAACACTGCAATTTAGCGTTGTGCGAAGTCCATTCACACATAATGCTCAATCTTCAACTATAATCAGCACTTGTTTTATCTTAATAAATGTGCAGGTAAACTTGTATGGCAACTGTAACAGAAGAAAATATGCTGGGAGTGCGTGAAGTGGTCGCGGTCGGACTTTTTCTTGCGGGCTTATTTTTTTTAATGTCGCTACTGACTTTTAATCCAGATGACAGCGGTTGGAGTCAAAGCGGAGCTTCCTCGGCATTTCAAAATGCTGGGGGTATTATGGGAGCATGGCTTTCAGATTTAGCTTTCAGTGTGTTTGGCTTTGAATCCTATTTATTTCCCGTGCTGATTGCTTGGTATGGCTATTTTTTTTATCAACAAGGCATTAGTAAAAGCAGCAAATGGAGCATTTTTTTTCATTGGTTGGGTTTAATTATTACCTTAATTGCAGGGACGGTTATTTTTTATCTACACGTTCCGCGTTTTATTGTGGAATTACCCAATGGCAGCGGCGGTATTTTAGGACAAGAAGCAGGTGACGCACTGTTATTACTTTTGAATGAAACCAATGCCACACTTTTAAGCGTTAGTATTTTCGTGTTAGGACTTTCTTTTTTGATGGGTTTTTCTTGGTTGAACGTGATTGACGCGATAGGAAAATACACCTTACTGTCGTTTAATATTGTCAATCGGGTGTTGTTTGTTGGACAACCTGTTGCAGTAGGTGTGGCAATTGAAGCAGCTACAAAAAAAAAACGCTAACTAAAAAACCTGTAACGCCTGTTGTCAACGCGGTTAATAAAACCTCTCTTGCGACAACGGTGTTAGAAAAACTAAAAACCTCCCCTGTAAAAAAAACAGCACCTGCTAAAACGCAGGTGTTGCCTTTCACCGCAGCATCGCCTGCGCAACTGCCTTCTTTAAGCTTACTCGACAAACGCAGTGTCAGTGTCAAAGGCTATAGCAAAGCCGATTTAGACAAACTCTCTGTTTTGGTTGAAACCGTCCTCAGTGATTTTGGTGTTCAAGTCACCGTCGTTGATGTGTTTCCAGGCCCTGTGATTACTCGTTTTGAATTGCTTCCTGCCCCTGGGATAAAAGTGAGCCGGATTAGTGGCTTAAGTAAAGATTTAGCACGCGGTTTATCGGTCACGCGAGTGCGAATTGTGGAGATTATTCAAGGTAAATCGGTCATTGGTTTAGAGATTCCTAATCGCGAGCGGGAAATGGTTGCCTTGAGCGAATTATTAACTTCGCCTATTTTCAGCGAAGCCGCCTCGCCTTTAACCTTGGCATTAGGAAAAGATATTTCAGGAATTCCCATTGTGGCAGATTTGGCAAAAATGCCGCACGCGCTGGTGGCAGGCACAACAGGTTCAGGTAAATCGGTTGCCATTAATACCATGATTTTAAGTCTTTTATATAAATCCACCCCCGCGCAGGTGCGGCTGATTATGATAGACCCGAAAATGTTGGAATTGTCAGTGTATGAAGGCATTCCGCATTTACTCACGCCCGTGGTCACGGATATGAAAGAAGCCAATAATGCGCTGCGCTGGGCGGTGGCAGAAATGGAACGACGTTATAAATTGCTGTCTAAAGTGGGGGTGCGTAATTTAGCAGGCTTTAATCAATTAATTACCCACGCGCAAGAACAAGGAAAAACCGTCCCCAATCCGTTATTTCAAGCCAATAGTGACAGCGAAAGTCCTGAATTAACCATGCTACCGCATATCGTGATTGTGATTGATGAATTGGCCGATATGATGATGGTAGTCGGTAAAAAAGTTGAAGAACTGATTGCAAGACTGGCACAAAAAGCTCGCGCCGCAGGGATTCACCTTATTTTGGCAACACAACGTCCATCTGTGGATGTATTAACAGGGCTAATCAAAGCCAATATCCCTACCCGAATTTCCTTTCAAGTTTCCTCACGCATTGACTCGCGTACTATTCTCGACCAAGGCGGTGCAGAAGCCTTGTTGGGCAATGGCGATATGTTATTTTTACCCTCAGGAACCAGCATTCCTATTCGGGCGCACGGGGCATTTGTTGATGACCACGAAGTGCATCGGGTGGTGGATTTTTTGAAAAAAACTGCACCTGCTAATTATATTGCCGAGATTTTGCAAGAAGTTTCCGATATAACAATGGGTTTAAGTTTGCCCACCAGCGGTGAAGCCGACACTGATGCAATGTACGATGAAGCGGTGGCGTTTGTGGTTCAAAGTCGCAAGGCTTCCATTTCCAGTGTGCAACGCCGCTTTAAAGTAGGCTACAATCGTGCCGCACGCATGATTGAAGACATGGAAAATGCGGGCATTATTAGCTCCCCTGAAAACAATGGCAGCCGGATTGTGTTAGCCCCTGCTTTAGTTGATGATTAAGTAAGTAAACCAAAGTTTTTGTACATTTTATTTGCTAGAGGGAGTGCAAAACCTAGGTTTTGCATTCCAAAACTTTTGTTTTACTACTTAATCTTTCTTTTTCACTTTTAATAAAACATTTATTACCATGAAACAAAAAATTACCAAAGCCGTGTTTCCTGTGGCAGGTTTAGGCACACGTTTTTTACCTGCGACCAAAGCCAGCCCGAAAGAAATGTTGCCCATTGTCGATAAACCCTTGATTCAATACGCGGTAGAAGAAGCGATTGCCGCAGGCATTGACACAATGATTTTTATTACGGGGCGAAATAAACGGGCAATTCCAGACCATTTTGATAAAGCCTATGAATTGGAAAGTGAATTAGAAAAAAAAGGCAATTATGAAACCTTGGAATTATTAAGAAACATGATTCCTGCCAATATTACCTGTGTTTGTATTCGTCAATCAGAAGCTTTAGGTTTAGGTCATGCGGTGTTGTGTGCTAAACCTGTGATTAATAACGAGCCTTTTGTAGTGATTTTAGCCGATGATTTAGTCGAAGATGGGATACGCGGTTGCACGAAACAATTAATGGATGTATTTGATCAAGAACAAAAAAGTGTGATTGCAGTAGAACACGTTAATCCAAAAGACACTGATAAATATGGTATCGTAAAAATTGAATCCATCAGTGAACGAATTGGCTCTATGCAGTTCATTGTGGAAAAACCCAAACCCGAAAACGCGCCTTCTAATTTAGCGGTGATTGGACGCTATATTTTAACCCCCGCTATTTTTTCGCATTTAGAAACGATTGACAAAGGGGCGGGTGGAGAAATTCAATTAACTGATGCGATTTCCCGTTTATTGAACGATGAAGCCATTTTAACTTACCAATTTGAAGGACGGCGATATGATTGCGGTTCTAAATTAGGCTATTTGATTGCCAATGTCGAGCATGGGCTATTGCATGAGGAAGTGAAAGAGGATTTTTTAGCTTATCTGAAAAGTCATAACCTTGTAAGTAATTGATTTAAAAAGAATTAATGTTTTTTCCTGTAACTGATTGATTGTATTGTTTTTTATAAAAGACTGTGGCGCAGGTGCTAGAAGTAACTTGACGGTTACTGTAGAATTTGCCGCCTTTCATGTTTAAAGACATAAAACAATCCTTCAAAATCAGGAAAAACATCCATGTCAGTAAAGTTACAAG
>JAIFMS010000074.1 GCA_020048335.1 Methylococcaceae bacterium
TTTTGAAAATTTTTTCTATTGTTTATGGAAAAGAAAATACAACAGCTTTTTTTATAGAAGAGCCAGAAGCTCATTTATTTCCAACGTCACAAAAGAAAATAGTTAGTTTAATAGCAACTTTATATAACAATTTTGGACATTCATTTTTTATCACAACACACAGCCCTTATATATTAACCGCAATTAATAATTTAGTCGTTGGAAAAGACGCTTATGACAAAGCAGAAGGTAATACTGAGAAATTAAAAAGAATTGAACAAGTTTTCGCCTTTGATGAATTAATTTGTTTAGAAGATGTATCCGCTTATACCCTGAATAAAGGGAAATTAGAATCTATCATCAATATGGAAAATCGCTTAATCGGTGCAAATTTACTTGATGCTGTCTCAGATGAATTTGATGAAGCATTTGGTGTTGCAACTGATATTTTATACGGTGGTGAGTAATGGATTATGGCAAATGCGCAACTCAATCGAATCACAAACTTGTTACCGCAGAAGAAAACAAAAGAAAACTCACCATTAACAATCAGTCTGGAAAATTAATCAACAAAGTAAAAGTTGATGGTTGTTTAGAAGTTGGAACAGGTAAACGATGCGATTATTTGTTTGAATTAATGGATAGTAAATCAAAAAATACTTATCAAGTAATTTATCTGGAATTAAAAGGCAATAATATCGAAAGAGGTTATCAGCAATTAATTGCAACAATTGAATTATTTGTCTCTGAACACCAGGGCATTAAAAAAGAATGTCATATTGTTGCTTCACGAGTTCCCAAAGCAGGGGCAAAAGTACAAGATTTAAAAGTTGAATTGTTGAAAAAGAAAAAAGCAAAATTGATTGTAAGCACTGATCAAGCTTTTGTGACAGTTTAACGAACACACTAAAATTTTTATTGAATACAAGAGAGATAGAATGGAAATTTACGATACAGAAGAAGCCCAAGTTGAGGCACTTAAAGCGTGGTGGAAAGAAAACAGCCGTTCAGTCATTGTCGGTGTAATTTTAGGGGCTGCTTTTGTGTTAGGCTGGAATTATTGGCAAAGTTATAAAACGGAAAAAGCCAATCAAGCCTCCGCTTTATATACGCAATTACTCAGTTTTATGGATGCCGGTAATAAAGAATCAGCGGAAAAAGTAAGCGAAAAAATTATTCAGCAACATCCACAAACCAGTTACGCGGTTTTTTCTGCCCTTATGCAGGCAAAATTAAAAGTAGCCGCAGGGGATTTAGTGGCGGCGAAAAGCATTTTATTAGCCCAAACTAAAACAGGCGATAAAGTTTTGCAAAATGTGGCACGGATTCAGTTAATTCGTTTAATGCTCGCCACCAAAGAATATGAGCAGGGATTGCAATTAATTGCTGAAGTTGACCCTGCCTCGACTAAAAGTTTTGCCGCCAGCTATGAAGAATTAACAGGCGACTTGTATGTGGCTTTAGACCGCTTAGGTCAAGCACGCACCGCTTATCAAAATGCCTTGCGCGAAGGGGCAACCTCGCCTTTGTTGCAATTTAAACTGGATGATATTGCCGCGCCTGAAACTGTGTCGAATGCGGCAAGTTAATAGCCTACTTTTTACTTATAAACCTTAAGGTATGCAAAGTGCAATTGCAATCGCTGATACAAAAATACGCCAAATCTGCTAACAATTTCTCGTTGTTGTTCGTTTTACTCAGTTCAACCGCGCTGACAGGTTGCTCTGCGTTTGAGGGCATCAAAGACGGAGCGCAAAATTTAGTCGGCTCGATTTTAGGCATCGACAGCAGCTCAGAGCCACCCGCTGAATTGATTGAATATAAACCCGAAATCGCTTTAACCGTTCTCTGGAAAGAACAAATTGGGGTGGGTAAAAACCAGCAAAGTTTAAAATTAAACCTTGCCTTAAATGCCGATAAACTGTTTGTTGCTGACCGTGAAGGTTTGGTTCAAGCGCGTTCCAGTGAATCAGGTCAGCTATTATGGGAAATCAGCAGCGATTTTCCTTTTTCCGCAGGACCTGCGTTGGGTGAAAACACCCTTATTTTAGGCAGCAGTGACGCGCGAGTTGTTGCCTTCAATGAAAGCAATGGGCAAACGTTATGGACAGCCACTGTCTCCAGTGAAGTATTGGCAACGCCTGTGGTTGCGCAAGGTTTGGTGATTATTCGCACCACCGATGGCGTATTAACCGCCTTGGACGAAAAAACAGGACAGCAGCGTTGGATTTTTCAAGAGTCCGTGCCGCCTTTAACCTTGCGGGGTATCGGAAAGCCTTTAATTGTCAAAAATCATCTGATTGCAGGATTTGCCAATGGCAAATTAGTGGCATTGGAATTGGCAACAGGTAAAAATCTCTGGGAAGCCACCGTTGCCATGCCCAGTGGGCGTTCAGAAGTGGAACGGTTGGTGGATTTGGCAATTGACCCGATTGAAATTGAAGGGATTGTTTATATTTCCAGTTATCACGGTGGTACGTCTGCGGCGATTGCTGAAGATGGCAATATGTTATGGCGTAATGAACAACTCTCCTCAGCCTCAGGACTTAGTTCAGATTGGCGGCATTTATACTTAAGCGATATTGAGAGCAATGTTTGGCAAATTGACCAACGCACAGGCTCTACGCTATGGAAACAACACGAGTTACATTTCCGCTCGCTCAGTGCGCCAATGGCGTATCAAGAGTATGTGGTCGTGGGAGATTTTGAAGGTTATTTGCATTGGTTGTCGCGCAGTGATGGACGGCAGTTAGCGCGAGTTAAAATTGCGGATGCAGGTCTTGATTCAAAACCTGTTGCAGCCGATGATATTATTTATGTTTATGCCAAAGATGGCACTCTTGCCGCTATAAAAGCCAAGGTTATTTAAATGTTACCTGTTATTGCTCTAGTGGGTCGCCCCAATGTGGGAAAATCGACCCTGTTTAATTTTTTAACCAAAAGTCGCGAGGCATTAGTCGCCGATTTTCCAGGATTAACGCGCGATAGACAATATGGTCGCGTCAAGCGTGGACATCGCGATTGTTTAGTCGTTGACACCGGCGGGATTACCGATGATGTTGATGGCGTTGAAAGTATGGCAAAAAAACAAGTGAATATGGCGTTAATCGAAGCCGACATTGTGTTTTTTATGGTTGATGCGCGTGAAGGGATTAATGCGTCAGATTATGTGATTGCTTCGATGCTGCGCAAATTAGGCAAACCCATTGTTTTAGTGACTAATAAAACCGATGGCATTGATGCCGATGTGGCGGTGGCGGACTTTTACGCGCTTTCCTTAGGTGAGCCTGTCAAAATCGCTGCTTCGCATGGACGGGGGGTGTTTGAATTATTAGCCTTAGTGGATGAAATATTACCCGAAACAACACAAGTCGTTGCGGAGGATGAACAAGGAATTGCGGTGGCAGTGGTGGGTCGCCCTAATGTGGGCAAGTCCACGTTAGTTAATCGCTTATTGGGTGAAGAGCGAGTTGTGGTGTTTGATGAACCAGGAACAACCCGCGACAGCATTTACATTCCGTTTGAGCGCGATGGGCAGTTGTTTACTTTGATTGATACCGCAGGAATGCGCAGACGCTCAAAAGTATCCATTGCGATTGAAAAGTTTAGCATTATCAAATCAATACAAGCGATTGAAAAAGCCCATGTGGTAATTTATTTGATTGATGCCAGCGAAGGCATTACTGACCAAGATTGTCATTTATTAGGCATGGTGTTAGAAGCTGGACGGGCGTTAATTATCGGATTGAATAAATGGGATGGCTTAGACGGCGACCAAAAAGAGTTGATTAAGCGGCAATTAGAAATTAAATTGCCGTTTTTGGATTTTGCTGAAAAACACCCAATTTCTGCTTTGCATGGCAGTGGGGTGGGTAAATTATTTCAGGTGGTGCATAAACTTTATGCTTGCGCGATGACCGATATGTCAACCCCTGTTTTAACCCGTATTTTGACCGAAGCCACCGCTGTGCATCAACCGCCGCTCGTGAATGGGCGACGAATTAAGTTGAAATATGCGCATCAAGGGGGACGAAATCCACCCACAGTGATTATTCATGGGGCGCAAACTGACCAGTTGCCCGAATCGTATAAACGCTATTTAATGAGTTTTTATCGGGAAAAATTGCTGTTAGCAGGGACTCCCGTGCGATTAAAGTTTAAATCGGCTGAAAATCCTTTTGTGGAAACAAAAGAAAAAATATCAGACCGCACGAAAGAAAATCGCAGGCAACAGGTGATTCGTTTTCATAAACACCGAAAACAAACCGAATCAGATAATAAAAATAATAAGTAGAGAGTAAAAAAATGGCATTAATTTCTTTTCAAGGTAATCCTTTAAACACCTGCGGCAATTTACCTGAAATCGGTAGCACTGCTCCTGAGTTTTCTTTAACCAATAGTCGCTTAAAGGAAGTAACCCTGCTCACCTATGCAGGCAAACGCAAAGTTTTGTCGATTGTCCCTAGCTTAGATACTCCGACCTGCGCCGCTTCTGCACGGATGTTTAACCAAAAAGCAGGCAGCTTAGAAAATACCGTGGTGTTAGTGATTTCAGCCGATTTGCCTTTTGCGCAAGCACGGTTTTGTGAAGCGGAAGGCATTAAAAATGTCACTGCCTTGTCAACTTTCCGTTCCAGTTTTGCCAAAGATTATGGCATTACATTGGTCGATACTTTTTTAGCGGGACTAACAGGACGGGCAGTGCTGATTATTGATGAAAATAATAAAGTGATTTATAGCGAACTGGTGGCAGAACTTGCCGATGAACCCAATTATGCAGCCGCATTGGCGGCGTTGTCAGATTGAATGAAAACAGAGTGTTTCTTTATTTCTGATTTACACTTAGCATTAGAAAAGCCTGCTGTTACCCGAAAATTTCTGCAATTTTTGCAGCAGGAAGCCACCCAAGCACAAGCCATCTATATTTTGGGTGATTTGTTTGATACTTGGGTGGGGGATGATGATTTTTTTCCACCGACTCGGCGAATTAAAAAACAACTCAAACAGTTGATTAGCCAAGGAACACAGGTTTTTTTGCAAGTGGGAAATCGAGATTTTTTATTAGGACAAAGGTTTTGTACGGATACAGGGGTGGAGTTATTGGAAGATTGCGCAGTGATTGTTTTAAATGGGGTTAAAACCTTGCTAATGCACGGCGATTTGCTCTGTACGGATGATTTGCCGTATCAAGCCTTTAGAGCAAAATCCCATACACAAACATGGCAGCAAGCGGTGTTATCAAAACCTTTGTTATTGCGGTTGATGGTTGCACGTTGGTATCGGTTGCGCAGTTTTTTTCATAAACGTGGTAAAACAGCCGAAATTATGGATGTCAATCAAGAAACTGTCTGTGCCATTATGCGCCAACACCAAGTAAAACGCTTAATTCACGGACATACGCATCGTCCAGCGGTGCATAGTTTTCAGGTTGATAATGAAGTGATAGAACGGATTGTGTTAAGTGAATGGCATAGCCAACCCTTTGATTTATTAGGCTGGAGCAAAGAAGGGTATCATTTTTTAAAATTGTGAGGATAAATTTTAAAAAATAGATTGACATGAAATATAATTTAAACTATCATGTGCAGCTCTTTCGGACAGTTCTTGAAAGAGTCAACTAGAAGGTCATCGGGGTATAGCGCAGTTTGGTAGCGCGCCTGCTTTGGGAGCAGGATGTCGGGGGTTCGAATCCCTCTACCCCGACCACTACGCGCTTGTAGCTCATCTGGATAGAGCATCGGCCTTCTAAGCCGAGGGTAGCAGGTTCGAGTCCTGCCAAGCGTACCATTCTTCAGGTCTTAAAAAATAATTGCTATGGTGGGCGTAGCTCAGTTGGTAGAGTACAGGATTGTGATTCCTGTTGTCGCGGGTTCGATCCCCGTCGCTCACCCCATCCAAAATTCTCGTTCAAACAAACCCTACTGCGTTGTTAAACCTTTTTACAGGTATGAAACGCAAATAATTTCCTTTTTTTCTGTATTAAAAACCAATTTTCTCGTTGTTTACATCCATTCATCAAGCTTGCTGTCTAGTGGGGATTG
>JAIFMS010000024.1 GCA_020048335.1 Methylococcaceae bacterium
TGCAGGATGAGTTTAGTTTGCTGAAAAATGAGCTAAAATTAACCCTTGGCACACGCTTAGAACACAATGATTTTACAGGCTTTGAAATTCAACCTACCGCGCGATTATTGTGGACTCCTGATGACAAACAAAGTGTTTGGGGAGCTGTATCGCGAGCGGTGCGTACCCCGAGCGAAGTGAGTCATAATCTCAAAAATTTAAGCAACCCATCTTCGACCAATATTCGCGGTTTACCAACGCAAACCTTACTCAACGGTGACCCGAATGTGGTTTCCGAAACGGTCATAAGTTATGAATTAGGCTATCGCATCCAACTGAGCAAAGCCTTTTCAATTGATGCCAGCACGTTTTACAATCGCTATCATCATTTACAAGCGTTTGAAGTAGGAACGCCGCGTGTGGTGATGACTTCACAACCGCCGCATTTTGAAATACCACTGCTAATTAGCGATAAAATGTGGGGCGAAACGGTTGGCTTTGAATTAACTTCTCAATGGCAAGCGACCGATTGGCTAAAAATACAAGCCTCGTATTGGTTTTTAAAAACCAGTTTACATACCCCGAAAAATTTAACTTTTGCAGACGGTGACATTATCGAAAAAGGTTCGCCGCAACAACAATTTCATCTTAGGTCGTCGCTTGATTTGCCTTTTGATATAGAACTGGATACCACAGTGCGTTATGTTGATTCAGCAATGCGTTATCAAATTCCAGCCTATGTTGCGGTGGATACCCGCTTAGGCTGGAAACCTTTTAAAAACGTGGAACTTTCTGTGGTCGGACAAAATTTATTTGATGCAAGACATCTTGAGTTTAGTAACAATACCTCAACCTTGCCGCGCACTGAAATTCAACGCAGTGTATTTGGCAAGATTGGGATTTCATTTTAACTGCACTTAAATTATTTCACTTTATTGAACCGATTGATTAACGTAAAGTATCTGCAAATATTTTTTCGCTAAACTAAAAAACTATCTAACCTAACTGCTTAAAAAAGCCTTTCTGATAAAAAGCTTTTGTTAATTTGAGAGTAATAATGACCCGTTTTACAAAAAAAAATGCCGATTACAAAACCATTCAAGAACAAATTGCCGCAGGGCTTATTCCGCATAATGAGATTGCCGATGTTTTATTAGAAGACAGCCAATCGACTGCGGTGAGCCATCCTGATGAAGATATTTACGATTTAATTGACGAGGCGCATCCTGTGCATGAACACCCTACTGAAAATGAAACCCTGAGTGAGCAAGTCGGGCATTTGTGTCGCGAATATAAAACGATTAATCTGCAATTAGAAAACTCGTTAGCCGCTTCCGATAAACTGCAAAAACAATTGGAAAAATCCAAAAAAAACAGTGGCATTGTTTATTTAACCTTAACCATTGCAGGACTGGCACTGGTGGGCGTTGCAGCGGTTGCAGCAATCGGTTGGCAAATGCAGCAAAAACTAGCCAAAGTGGAAAGCTCAACACTGATGGCGCGTCTTAACCAAGTTGACGAAAAGGTAAACAAAATTTTTAAAGCTGAAAATGCAGAGGATGTTTTGCAAGTGACTCGGGCTTTAAAAGAGCAAGTTTCTGATTTAGCCGATAAAAATCAAACCCTGACTGATGCAATGGAAGAAATTTCAGAACCTGAAGAAGCAGTGGCAGAGCAAAATACGGCGTTAAATTCTGCTAACTTGCCTAACAGACTGACATTATCGGATAGTAATGACATAACGAATGAAAAAAACTTACCGCCTGATTTTAAAGAAAAGGTGAATCAGTTTTTAGCCAAAGAAACAACAACAGGTTCTGCCCAAGAAAAGTCGGTTTCTGGGGCTATAACGCCACCTGTACCCAAAGAAACAACAACAGGTTCTGCTCAAGAAAAGTCGGCTTTTGGGGCTACAACGCCACCTGTACCCAAAGAAACAACGCAAAGCAAGGCGGTAACAATTAACACGCTTCATCCTGTTGATAATAAATCGCAACCGACTCTTTCTTCAACGTTGGCTGCATCGGCTGCAAATCCACATCCGTTGGAAAACAACCACGCATCAGGTGTTGATGAAAAACCATCGCCTGGACCTGCAAAAAAAACACCACCTCCCTTCCCTCAAAACACAGCTCTTTCTGTTTTACCTGTGATTGATAAAACAGCTTTAACCACGACTAATTTACAGCCCTCTGTGCCTTTAGAGCCTCCAACGACAAAGATAGCATCACCATCGCCTAGTAAATCTTCAATGAAAACCCCAGTTGTCCCTGTTAAAAAAGTGGCTTTAGTGAAAGATAAATCCCCTAAAAAACCAAACCCCATTCCAGTTAAAAAAGTGCCTAAACTACATAAGGCGGTTGTGCAAAAACCAACGCCTTCACCCGTGGGGTTGACAACCGTTGCGTCTTATCAAAATAGAGCCACTGCACAACGCCGTCTGAATGCGTTAAAAAGTTCAGGAGCGAATGGTTATCTAAGAGAAGTGAAAATTAACAATAAAACCTGGTATCGGGTTAGCGTAAAAAAATAATCGTGAATAGTTTTCAGCCCCTAATTATTTGCGACAGCGAACCACCGTTGCCTCCTGCTCGGGTTGATTTTTTTCAACAACCGTTTGATCAGGTTTTTTGTGCAGCCGAATCTGAGTTAGAAGACCTTATTTTTCAAATAATTGCACAACCCAAAACTTTATCTGCCCATTTACAACGCATTTATTGGTGTTATCAAAAAGGGCTTTCGGATGAATTATGTGCTGCACTGCTTGATTTATTGATTGTGCTAGAAGGTAAAGGGCGCAGTTTAAGTGAGCGGATGATTTTTGGGGCAAAGTCAGCGTTATCTAAAAGCGACTATGCCCGTTTAAAACACGGATTAACCTTGACAGCTCAACAAGTTAAAGAGTT
Organism: Methylococcaceae bacterium; assembly: GCA_020048335.1. Lineage (GTDB taxonomy): Bacteria > Pseudomonadota > Gammaproteobacteria > Methylococcales > Methylomonadaceae > CAIQWF01. The sequence continues at coordinate 2,886 of JAIFMS010000024.1, forward strand.
GCAAGGAAATCCCTATTCGCTATTTAGTTTAGGTTTAGTGGGAACAGCTCTGCTGGTGGTTAAGGAACCGTCAAGTATTGTTACTCACTATGATCCACTTGAGATAGCGCGTGATTATATTGCCTATAGCCAGCTTGAGGCGGCGATAGAAACGCTAGAAAAAGCCCTGTTGCTTGATGTTAATAGACAAGCTCTGCATGATGATTTAATTGAGCTGTACAGAGTTACCCAATATGTTGAAAGGTTTGAGAAAATGTATGCTGTGTTATCAAAACAAATGCCCACTATTCCTAGTGCTTGGCTTGAATTAAAAGGTTTTTTTAATGAAGGATAAGCAAACAAAACCATTGCAAGCCGTGTTGCATGGTATGGATGGGCGCACTTACAAAACGATGGTGATGTATTTTCAAGGGCCTTGTAAAGGCGAGGCGGTAGTGGTTGAAGAAGTTGATGGGGAAGTCGATATTGTTGATTTGGATTTTCCCAGCGGTAAAAGTGCGTTAGATAAAATTCGCAGTCAAAAAATGCGCCGCCCTGTGATTGTGTTATCGCGTGAAGAGGTCAGTTTTAAGGATGTGTTATATGTTGAAAAGCCAATCCATTTAGCGACTATTTTGTCGGTTTTAGCCCAAGCTCGCACTTTAATTCAACAGCAAGGCTGGTCAAAATCCTTTGACATTCTGCCTGTAAAAACAACTGAAAATCCAGTCTCTGTCGCAGAAAAAAAAGCCCTAGGTGATGGGGTGGAAATCAAAAAAACGGCCAAACATAAAACCGCCATGCAAATGGATGAGGGAAGTTTTTCTGCTTTTATTGGAATGATTACCGAGATAGATTTTAATGATAAAGACCAGCTTGATAAGGCGTTTTACAGTCCGAAAAATTATTTTCAGGGTTATGTTACGGCGGCAGTGAAAGTTTCTAAAGAAAAAAATCGGATGTTGCAATTAAATTCCAATTGGAAACCCTTGCTGATTTTTCCACATAGCCATGAGGTGTGGCTGGATGCTGATGATAAACAATTACGCGCTTTTGCCTCGTTGGAAATGAACAAAGCAACAGGAGCAAAATTAACCATTACTGCGATTGACCCTGCAACCTCTGCGGTCAGAGAAAAAATGGATAAGTTTTACGATATTGATGCGTTTGTGTGGAAATTAGCGATTTGGACATCAAAGGGACGCTATCCACAAGCACTTGACATACATCGTCCTGTTTTTATTAAACATTGGCCCAATTTTACCCGCTCTTTAATAACCCCTCATGCTTTGCAGATTACCGCATTGTTAATGCGTGGCCCACGGTCGATGTTAAATATCGTAGAAACCCTGAATATAAAACCTCAATATGTGTTTGTGTTTATCAGTGCCGCCTATGCGTTAGGTTTGGTCGGACAAGCGGAACGAAAATCGGATGAACTTTTTGAGCCACCGCCTATTAAGACGATTGCAAAAAAAGAATCCAAAGGCTTGTTAAGCAGGATACTTGGCAAGTTACGCAGTTCAAAATAAGGATAAGAAAAGCAAATGAGTCAGTATAAAATTATTTTTACAGGGCCTGTCGGGGCTGGAAAAACAACCGCTATCGAATCCATTAGTGATATTCCACCGATTAAAACCGATGCGGTGGCAACCGATATGACCAAAGCGCGAAAAGCTGCAACCACAGTTGCGATGGATTATGGGATTATGAATTTAGCAGGGGGCGAAAAAATTCACCTGTATGGCACACCCGGGCAAGAACGGTTTGATTTTATGTGGGATATTTTAACCATTGGTGGGATTGGGTTAATTTTGTTATTGGACAATAACCGCGCTGACCCGTTTCAAGATATGAAATTTTTTTTAGAGTCATTTTCCAAATTTATTGCAGATACCAGCGTTGCCATTGGTGTGACACAAATGGATTTAAGCAATAAACCCACGATTGCAGACTATCATAGCCAATTACAAGGTTTAGGGTTTAAACCTGCGGTGTTTGCGGTGGACGCGCGGGTTAAAAATGATGTTTCCTTATTGGTGCAAGCCTTATTGTACTCATTAGACCCTGGATTAAAGGATCATGAGTAATTATTCTTTAATAACAGGGTTGTATTTATACCCCACCCCTGCGGGAGCTTATTATGCGGTTTCCTCAACTGCTGATGACAAACCCAGGCGTTTTTTAAGACGTTTATTACAACAATCGAAAACCCCTGCTTTAAACGATGAAAACTTACTGTTTTTAATGGGCTGTAAAGAAACAGAAGCGGCCTTTGAATTGCTCCATCATTGTCAAAAAATAGGTTGGGTGCAAGGATTGGTGACTGCTAAAGAGTCGCCTGAGGGGGCATTGGAAGATATTTTACCGTGCTATTTAAAAACAATTTCTGAACGAGGGCGGGTTTTATTGGCCGATGATGAAGGTTTTTATTTGGCATTAAGCGGATTTACCCACGAAGTTGCGGAGGAATTATCAGTATTGAGTGCCGAAATTTCCACGTTACACTTGCGCCGTTCAGGCTTATTAATGGCAAATATGGGATTAGGCTCTCATGCGTGGGCGGTTGTCAACGCAACAGGTAAAAGTCAAGTTGGTTTTTGGCCTGTGTTTATTGGTAAAAATCGCTTTGTTATCACAGTATTAGGCACACCACACTTTAATCAACCTGAATTTGTTTCTTTAGCCTGGGCATTAAGTATTCGTTATGCCACTTAAGCCTTTATAATGGGCTAGTCATTCGGGCAGTTTGCTGTAAGCTGAACGATTTTTATGCGATTTTTAAGAACAAACGAGGATGTAAAAAATGCGAGCAGATATGCTAACTTCTGTTTTGATAGAGTTAAATAATACGTCAGCGGATATTGAAGCTTCAGGCATTATTTCAACTGATGGCTTAATGATAGCCGCAGCTCTTCCGCCCGGAATGGATGAAGACAGGGTTGGAGCAATGAGTGCTGCGATGTTATCGTTAGGTGATAGAACGGCTCAAGAACTTAATCGTGGCACATTAGAGCAAGTGCTAATTAAAGGTGTGACAGGCTATGTATTAATGATTTATGCAGGTGATGAAGCCGTTTTAACCGTTTTAGCCAAACCTAATGCAAAATTAGGGTTGATTTTTCTGGATGTCAAACGTGCGGCGAAAAGTCTTTCCGAATTACTTTAAGTGGAGAATGGCAAATGATAGCGGATATGCGCGTGGAAGATATTGTTGGAACTTATCAAGAAACAACCCTTATTTTACATAACCTTGCCCCGCGCAAAGTCTTTTTCACCCAACTGCAAACCCCTTATCCAGAAGGCAAGTTAATTGTTTCTACCACGGATACCGAAGGCATTATTACTCATGTTAATCAAGCGTTTATTGATATGTCAGCCTACACCAAAGCAGAATTAGTCGGCAGCCCGCATGCTATTTTAAGACACCCAGAAATGCCTAGTGCAGCGTTTAAAGACTTGTGGGATACAGTCAAACGCGGTCAAAAATGGCAAGGCATTGTAAAAAATTTGCGTAAAGATGGTGGTTATTATTGGGTCAAAGCGACCGTTATTCCCAATATTCGTAAAGGTCAAGTCGTCGGTTATACCTCCGTACGCCGTAAACCCTCGGATGTGATTGTGGATAAATGTATCGAACTTTATTCGACATTATTTTAAGGAGCTTTACATTATGTCGTATCTGTTTACCGTGAGTCCTGACTTTACCCCTGACCATCTTTCTGGCTGGTATATTTTTAACACTTGGATGCAAAAGCAACTGGTCATTGATATTCATCTGGAATTGTATGATAGCTTTTGTGCGCAGCGGCTGGCGATTGATGATGATCAAATTGATTTAATTTATGCCAATCCGTTTGACACAACCATGCTGGTGCGAGAAAAAGGTTTTTTACCCTTAGTTAAACCTGCAAATATATTAGATGAGGCTTTGTTTGCGGTGCGTGAAGACAGTGCTATCTACAAACTGGCAGACTTGCAAGCAAACGTGAAAATAGGTATGACCGAAGACCCTGATGTCACTATGATTGGGATGATGTTATTAGAAGCGGTTGATTTAAATAAAGATAATATCAAAAAAACCATTTATGACAGCTATGTGTTAGTGGCAAAAAACTTGTTGCGCGGTAATGACGTGGCGGGAATTTTTTTAACCAATGCTTACGATGATTTGTCCAATATGATAAAAAAACAATTGCGGGTGTTGCTGCGCAGTAAAATTGATGAAATTCATCATTCTTTACTAATCAGCCCCAAATTAGCCAATAAGCAACGGCAAATCCAAACCTTGTTACTGACTATGGATGAGAACGAAAAAGGGCGTGGAGTTTTAGAAGCACTGGGGTTTAGTGCGTGGCACGAAGTGGATGATAATGAAATGGAATTTATGATTGATTTAATGGAAACCTTGGTTATTTAAACATGAAGCCTAAAAAATTGGTGGTTGCCATTTCATCACGCGCCTTATTTGATTTAGATGCCTCGCACGCCATTTTTGAAAGCCAAGGCAAAGAAGCTTTTTGCCGCTATCAAATTGAACACGAAGAAGAAATTTTAGAACCTGGGTTAGGTTTTGCGCTGGTTAAAAAATTTCTGGCGATTAATCAAGCTTTTCCTGACGCGCCGTTGGTGGATATTATTCTGCTTTCACAAAACAGTGCGGATACAGGTTTGCGCATTTTCAATTCTATTGCCCATTATCAACTGGCGATTACTCGTGCCGCATTTACCAGTGGAATTTCCCCTTACCATTACATCCCAGCGTTTGCCGCGGATTTATTTTTATCCACCAATCCTGTCGATGTTGTTAATGCTTTAGAAGCAGGCTTTGCCGCCGCAACCATTGTTTCTGGGGCGACAACAAGCCATTCTGAACAATTGCGGATTGCCTTTGATGGCGATGCGGTTCTGTTTTCTGATGAAGCCGAGCGGGTTTATCAAGAACAGGGACTGGCCGCGTTTACTGAAAATGAACGCACAGCAGCAAAAACGCCACTTTCGGGTGGCCCTTTTAAAGCTTTTTTAGCGGCTTTACAACATATTCAAGCTCATTTTGACCCACAAACTTCGCCGATTAGAACCGCGTTAGTGACTGCCCGCGCCGCGCCCGCCCATGAACGGGTGGTGCGAACCCTGCGCTCATGGAATATTCGGATTGATGAGGCGTTTTTTTTAGGAGGCTTGGCAAAAGGGGCGTTTTTAAATGCGTTTGGCGCCGATATTTTTTTTGATGACCAACAAGGTCATTGTCAATCCGCCCAAACCCATCATATTACTGCCGCACACGTTCCCCATGGGATTGCCAATCCCAAAAAATAGCCGTCAATTTATGTTAAACAGGACAACCTCCTGTCTTGTAAACAGTTATAGTCAATTTATCAATAGGATAGCAACGTTTAAAAATGTGCAACATCTGGAAATTCTTTGGAAGAATGCGTGTTAAAGTGCCTAAAGTAATTTTCAGTGGTGGCGAAAAAACCATTCGATTATCAATCGTTACTTGTAAGTTAAACCCCAACTCAGGACAGACCTGAGTTTTTCAACCATTTTGGAGGATTTCCAAATGAACACTTTGTTTGATAACTGTATTTTAAATACCGATTCGTACAAATCATCCCATTTTTTACAATACCCACCCGGCACGCAATTTGTTTCCTCTTACATTGAATCACGCGGCGGTGATTATCCAAAAATTGTATTTTTTGGTTTGCAAATGTTTATCAAAAGCTATCTGTTACAGCCGATAACGGCGGCAATGATTACCGAGGCAGAACAGATTTTACTGGCACACGGTGTACCTTTTAATCGGGTAGGTTGGGAACATATTTTAACTGCCCACGCAGGCTTTTTACCGATTCAAATTGATGCCATCCCTGAAGGAATGCTGACCGAATCCAGTCAAATCATGGCACAAGTGGTTAATACCGACCCGCGCTGTTTTTGGCTCACCAGTTATTTAGAAACCATGCTATTGCGGGCATGTTGGTACGGTACAACGGTGGCAAGCCGCTCGTATCGTTGCAAAGAAGTGATTGCCCATTATTTAAGCGAAACAGCAGATAATTTAAACGGCTTGGCGTTTAAACTGCACGATTTTGGAGCGCGGGGCGTGTCGTCATACGAATCCGCTGCCATTTCAGGTTTAGCCCATTTGGTCAATTTTAAAAGCACCGATACCTTAGCGGCTATCTTAGCAGCCAAACGCTATTATCATGAATCCGCCATGCCCGCTTTTTCTATTCCTGCGGCAGAACATTCCACCATCACCGCGTGGGGACGTGATTTGGAAAAAGAAGCCTATCGCAATATGCTCACGCAATTTTTAGGCAAAGATAAATTAGTCGCCGTAGTGAGCGATTCTTACAATCTCTGGCAAGCTTTGGAAATGTGGGGAACTGAATTTAAAAGCACGATTGAAAATTCACAAGGCACGTTAGTGATTCGCCCCGATAGCGGCGACCCTGTGGAAATTGTGTTAAAAACCATGCAAAAATTAGAAAGTTTGTTTGGCTGCTCAACCAATAGCAAAGGCTATAAAATGTTGCCGCCCTGTGTGCGCGTGATTCAAGGCGATGGGGTGACCATTGATAGCATCGGTGAAATTTTACACACCTTAAAAGACGCAGGCTTTAGTGCGGACAATTTAGCCTTTGGCATGGGTGCAGGCTTGTTGCAAAAACTTGACCGCGATACCTTGAAATTTGCCATGAAAGCCTCCGCCGTACAAATCAATGGACAATGGCAGGATGTGTATAAAGACCCGATTACCGACCACGGCAAACAATCTAAACGCGGACGGTTGGCATTAATTCGCAACGGCGCAGGGCGTTTGGAAACCATTGGGGTGAGTGACTTAGGAATGCACACAAATTTGTTGCGTCCTGTTTATCGCAATGGCAAATTATTGGTTGATGATACTTTGAGTGACATCCGAGAAAGAGCGGCGATTTAAGTTTGGCTGAACTTCTTAATATTTGGATTCAACTAACAAACATGATTTTTCAAAAAATAACCCTAAATGTTAAACTGGCAGCTTCTAAGTTTTTTTGGATATAGAGCATAATGACCACATTAAACGAACATCCACGCAAACAATTACAAAATATCATTGCTCAATTTGGTAATGCGGTTTTTGCCGCACCAACACTCTTTGAAAAAATTTTGCACGATGCTTGTCCTGAATACAAACGCGAAGTGAATTTATTGATGATGGCATTACAAGAAAAAATTGCCCAAGAATTGTTACTTCATCCAATGACGATGCCTTTAGAACCAACCATAAAAAAACTGTCGCAACGCTTACAGGATAATCACGGCACGATTGAATCTTATGCAAGATGGGCAGTGGAATCATGGGCATTAGCATTAAACATTACATCTCACAAACCAACAGTAGTATCTATCCCACAACAGCAAATAGAAAACTTTATAGTGCGTGGTGCAATCGCGCTGGATACAAAAACCGATTTGATTTGGTGTCGCTTTGCTTATGGACAAACTTGGCATAACACCACCACAACAGGTTATGCCAAAAAAGTGAATTTAAAAACCGCCTTTGAAATCGCGCCACAATTCAATCAACAAGGCGGTTGTCAAGGTTACACCGATTGGCGACTACCAACCACCAATGAACTCAAAACCTTAATAGCAGAAACTCAAGATAAAAATGGCTATTATATTAATCAAGAAGTGTTCCCAGACAGTCCACGCAGGGTTTGGACATCGGTTAAAACAGGGCGCGGCATAAGTTTTAAATACTGTAACGTAGTAGAAATTGACCGTAAAGACACCGCTTGTGTTCGGCTTGTACGCAAGAAAGCAATAATCCCCTAGCATTAAAATCATTTACTCCCCTAGCTCTTTTCAAAAAGGAAGGCTAGGGTGGATGATGACTGAATATTTAACTCGTTGATTGCAGATTGCCCGCGTGCAAACCACATTCTTTTTTCCCCGCTTCCCACCACCAACGACCTTCGCGTTCGTGTTGATTCGGTAAAACAGGGCGGGTGCAGGGTTCACAGCCAATGCTGGTAAATCCTTGTTCATGCAAAGGATTGTACGGTACTTGATACGCATGGATATGATCCCAAACTTGAGCAGAATCCCAATTTGCCAGTGGATTAAACTTAATCAAGGTTTTTTCAGGGGTTGAAAAAGCACTATCAAGCTGCACTTCGGGTAAATCTTGGCGGGTATCCAGGCTTTGGTCTTTGCGTTGTCCTGTAATCCACGCATCCAACTGCGCCAATTTTCGTTTCAACGGCGCGACTTTACGAATTGCACAGCACGGTTGATGACCGTCTTCATAAAAGCTAAATAAGCCTTTTTCTCGCACCAAGGCTTCTACCTCGGCTGGATTAGGACTAACACAATGAATCTCCAGTTGATAATGTTTGCGAACTTGTTCAATGAAACGGTAGGTTTGCGGATGTAAACGTCCCGTATCTAAACAAAACACCTGAATATTTTTTTTCAATGCCACTGCCAAATCAATCAATACCACATCTTCTGCGCCGCTAAAGGAAATCGCGATATTTTCAAAATGTTGCAAGGCGGTTTTTAAAATCAGGCGGGGATTTTTATGCTGCAATTGCGCTTGTACGCGGGTTAAATCAAAATCTGTCATAGTGAGTCTAAAGTGTGGAATCGTGCTGGGAAAAATAAGCCGCTAAAAAATCAGCCAGTGACAAGGTGTCGTTATTTTCAATTTCTTGCTGTTGCTGCTGCGACAGCTTTGCCATGTCTATAAAGCGTTGCGTGGTTTTTTCATCCAAAGGACGAGCTTTAAAATAGGCTTCATGGGCGGCAGACGCGCTAATCCCAAAGGTTTTAAAACATTGCTGTTTTTCTGTCATTTGCGCTAAAACTCGCGCCGAAGGGGTTAAATCAGGGTTTACTATCGCAAGGCGTTGTTTTTCTAAGGCATGGCGATAAGGTTGCGTTGCATCTTGCGCATCTAAGATGTCACAAATGGGTTCTATCGCCGCAATAATTTCCATTGCCCACTCTTGCAACGGAATAGATTGCCCATTTTTTTGCAAGAGTAAATCAGGTTTTCTACCAAAATTGGCGGTCAACAATTGATTTTGATTGTTGATTTGCTGATCCGCTGCCCCTTGTAAGGGGCTGTCTTGCAATAGACAACTCAATAAAAAGGCTTCAACAAATCGCGCGGTGTCTTCACTAATTCCCAATGGATTAAACACATCTAAATCCAGTGAACGAATTTCAACATAACGCACCCCACGGCGTTTTAATGCCAAGGTTGGTTTTTCACCCGATTCAGTGATTTGTTTTGGGCGCACGGTGCTGTAAAACTCATTTTCAATCTGTAAAATATTGCTGTTAAGCTGTTGATAATCGCCTGCAACGGAACTGGAAAATTTTTCATAGGCAGGGTAGGGCGTACTAATCGCGGTAGTTAAACTGTCCACATACGCTTCTAAGGTATTGTAATTAATGTTTAAATTCGCTTGGTTGTTGCTTTTATAGCCTATATCGCTCATCCGCAACGAGGTGGCATAAGGATGATAGAGCGAGCCGTGATCAAATTCTTCAAATTGCGCCATCAACTGCGGACGGCTATTAAAAAATTGTTTACAAATGGCAGGCGATGCGCCGAATAAATACAGAATGAGCCAGCCTTGCTGGCGAAAATTTCTAATCAGGGAAAAATAGCCTTGGTTGATAAAGGCTTGTAAACTCAATGAGCTTTGTGCCTGTTGCTGTAAGGCTGACCACAACGGCAACGGCACTGAATAGTTAAAATGTACCCCTGCGATAGATTGCATGGTGCGACCATAACGATGCCCTAAACCGCGCCGATAAATATGTTTCATTTGTCCAATATTAGACCGACCGTAGTCTGCAATGCGCACACTGGCATCATTTTCAATCCCACACGGCATACTGGTGGCTAACAACATTTCATCGTCTAACTGTTGAGCGACAAATTGGTGAATTTCTGCCATAAAATGCAGAGTGTCTTTACTATCTGCAAAAGGCGGGGTGATAAATTCCAGCAATGCCTCGGCATAATCGGTGGTGATATAAGGATGGGTTAACGCAGAACCTAAGGCAGCAGGATGGTCGGTTTGCGCAATGCAGCCGCGCTTAGAAACCCGCAGACTTTCTTTTTCAAGTCCTTTTAAGCCGCTGCGCAACAGCGCGGTTTGCCCTGTATCGCGTAAATAACGTAACTGCGTTGAAAGCGGAATCTGGTGAGTCATTATGTGAGATTTTGCACTCTTTTAGCCGTAAAGATGGGCTGGCATTATAGCAAGTCTTGATTAGCGCACTTAAAATTTTATTGAACAACAATTTTTTTGATAAAAACCCGCTCAATTTTCAGATGATTTAAGTTTGAATTACGATAGTTTTTTTGGAGAGATAGCCTAAATTTTAGCCACTGGAAAAAGAGTTTAGTTAAAATTTTTGCACTATTGCTTGTCTTTTCATAGTAAACCCCGCTATAATGCGCCGCTCTGAAGTATGCGAGCGTGGCGAAATTGGTATACGCGCTGGATTTAGGTTCCAGTAGGTTGCCCTGTGAGAGTTCGAGTCTCTCCGCTCGCACCACTTATCAAAATTTCTAAAATTAACGATGATTCGCGTTAATCCCCTCGTTTTAAACCGATCACCGGTATTTCATAAATTTCATTTTTAATTAATTGAGGTAAAGTAATGCAAGTCTCTGTCGAACAGACATCAGAATTAAGCAGAAAAATGACTGTTAGCATTCCCGAAGAGGTGATTGCCACACAAGTTGAGGCTCGCTTAAAGTCATTGGCGCGTGAGGTCAAAATAGCAGGGTTTCGTCCTGGTAAAGTGCCTCAATCCGTGATTAAACAACGTTATGCTGAAAAAGTGCGTAATGAAGTTATCGCAGGGCTTGTGCAATCAAGTTATTTTGACTCCCTAAAAGAACAAAACTTAAATCCTGCGGGCGAACCGCACATTGAGCTTGTTAATGATAAAGAGGGATTAACTTTTACAGCAGATTTTGAAGTCTATCCGCAAATTTCTTTGGCAGGGATTGAGCAAGCAGAAGCAAAACGTCCTGTTGCCCATGTTGAAGAGGCTGATTTTGCTGCGATGGTAGAAAAGTTACGCACTCAGCATAAAGTTTGGAGTTCTGTAGAACACGCAAGTGAAAATAATGACCGTATTACGGTGCATTTTTCAGGCGTTTGTGAAGGCGAAAATTTTACCGATGGTAAAGTGTCAGACTATCTTGTCGAAATTGGCTCAAACAAAATGATTCCAGGATTTGAAGAGCAACTTATCGGCTTACAAGTAGGCGAGAATAAAAGCTTTGAGGTAAGTTTTCCCGCCGATTATGGCAATCAAAAGTTAGCAGGAAAAGCTGCCACTTTTGAGATTGAAGTGGTAAAAGTAGAAGCTGGCGTGTTGCCTGAGATTGATGTTGATTTTATTAAAAAGTATGGGATTGAAAACGGTGATATTGGCGCGTTCAATGATGATATTAGAAATAATATGGAACGCGAGCTAGAACACGCTTTACACGCGCAATTAAAAACGGCTGTTTTAGATGCCGTCTATGAGCAGCTTAAGCCAACCGTGCCAAATGCGTTGGTAGACCAAGAAATTGCTACCATGATGAAGCCTTATGCGGAAAATGCTAAAAAATACAAACTGACGCTGGAAGATTTGAATTTGCCGCGTGATATGTTTGAAGAACAAGCAAAACGGCGTGTGGCGTTAGGTTTGATTTTGGGGGAAATTATTGAGTCCAATCAGCTTAAAATTGATGAAGACAGGGTTCGCTCTACCATTGAAGATTTGGCAAAAAGCTATGAAAATCCTGAGGAAGTGGTACAGTGGCATTATGCGGACAAAAAACGCCTCAATGACATTCGGCAAATGGTGTTAGAAGACCAAACCGTTGATTGGATTATCGGTCAAATAAACATTGTTGACGAAAATCTAAGCTTTACTGATGTCATGGATAAACAACGGCAATAATTGTTCCCCTTCTTTAGAGAGAGTCGTATGTACAGTCATCAAACTCATCAAATCAATTCTTTTTCTCCCCAAGCGGCGGGTGGATTAGTTCCTATTGTTATCGAACAAACTGCACGGGGTGAACGTTCATTCGACATTTACTCACGTTTACTAAAAGAGCGAGTTATCTTTTTAGTAGGGCAAGTTGAAGATTACATGGCAAATTTAGTTGTCGCCCAATTATTGTTTTTAGAATCGGAAAACCCTGATAAAGACATACACTTATACATTAATTCGCCAGGTGGGTCGGTAACGGCTGGGATGTCTATTTATGACACGATGCAGTTTATCAAGCCAGATGTCAGCACTATGTGTATTGGTCAAGCCGCTAGCATGGGCGCGTTATTGCTCACCGCCGGCGCAAAAGGCAAACGTTTTTGTTTACCTAACTCGCGCATGATGATTCATCAGCCGTTAGGCGGATTTCAGGGGCAAGCCTCTGATATAGACATTCATGCGCGGGAGATTTTATCTATTCGTGCCAAATTGAATCGGGTTTTATCCCATCATACAGGGCAACCTATTGAAAAAATAGAAAAAGATACCGATAGAGATAACTTTTTGAGTGCAGAAGCGGCGGTTGAGTACGGCTTAATCGACAAAGTTTATTCACACAGAACAGCGGATTTGGGTGAGTAAAACCTGTTCGGCTGATTTTTTTAAATATTCCATTCGGTGTAAACGGAGCGTGTTATGAGTGACAAAAACAGTAAAAATGACGATAAACTCCTTTATTGTTCTTTTTGCGGTAAAAGTCAGCACGAAGTTAAAAAACTGATTGCAGGGCCTGCGGTTTATGTGTGTGATGAATGTGTTGAGCTGTGTAATGACATTATTCGTGATGAATTGCCTGAAGATGAAGCTGAGGCAGTTGAAGATAAGTTACCTAAACCCAAAGAAATCAAAGAAGTGCTTGACCAATACGTTATCGGTCAAGAAAATGCCAAAAAAATTCTGGCAGTGGCGGTTTACAATCACTACAAACGCTTACGCAGTCAATCAAAACAAGACCAAATTGAGTTAGCCAAAAGTAATATTCTGCTCATAGGGCCTACAGGTTCGGGTAAAACTTTATTAGCCGAAACTTTAGCACGCTTATTGGATGTTCCTTTCACAATTGCCGATGCCACAACCTTAACCGAGGCAGGTTATGTCGGTGAAGACGTGGAAAATATTATTCAAAAGATTTTGCAAAAATGTGATTACAACGTTGAAAAAGCAGAATCAGGGATTGTGTATATCGACGAAATCGACAAAATATCGCGCAAATCGGATAATCCATCCATTACCCGTGATGTGTCAGGCGAAGGTGTGCAGCAAGCCTTGCTGAAATTAATTGAAGGGACGGTGGCTTCTATCCCCCCCCAAGGTGGACGTAAACATCCACAGCAAGATTTCTTGCAAGTCAATACCGCCAATATTTTGTTTATCGTTGGCGGAGCGTTTGCAGGACTTGATAAAGTGATTAAAGCCCGTTCTGAAAAAGGCGGCATCGGTTTTTCAGCCCAAGTCAATACCAAAGATAATGCGAAGAATGTTGGCGAATTATTTGCAGAGGTTGAAGCCGAAGATTTAATTAAATACGGCTTAATTCCGGAGTTTGTTGGACGTTTGCCCGTTGTTGCAACCCTAGAAGAATTGGATGAAGCGGCATTAATCAAAATTTTAACTGAACCGAAAAATGCGTTAATCAAACAATATCAACATTTGTTTGAAATGGAAGGGGCGGAGTTAGAATTTAGAGAAGAATCGTTATCAGCGATTGCGCGTAAAGCCATGGAACGAAAAACTGGGGCGCGTGGGCTTAGAACCATTATGGAAAATGTCCTGCTTGATACCATGTATGAATTGCCTTCTTCTACCAATATTGCCAAAGTGGTATTGGATGAGGGTGTTATTTTAGGGCAGCATGACCCGATTTTAGTTTATGAAACAGAAGCGCAATTAGCTAACGCGGGTTAATCGCTTAAAATGCGCAAAAAAACAATCAAAACGGAAGCTTTGTAAAAAGGCTTCCGTTTTTTTTGCCAAAAAAATAGAGCTAAACTTGCTATTTGTTGCCTATATCCCCATATAATAATTATCTTGAAACAGTGCAGATAAGGTTTTTAATTAATGGAAAACAACAGAATTGACATAATACAACAGGATGAGTTAGTTCCAGTATTGCCGTTGCGCGATGTGGTGGTTTATCCGAATATGGTTATTCCTTTATTCGTCGGCAGAGGCAAATCAATTGAGGCCTTAGAATTTGCAATGCGTGATAACAAGCAAATTTTATTAGTTGCACAAAGAGAAGCAACGGTTGATGAGCCAGGGTTTGATGACTTATATAAAATTGGGACGCTAGCAATTATTTTGCAGTTATTAAAGTTACCTGATGGCACGATTAAAGTGTTGGTTGAAGGAAAGCAGCGTTGCAAAATTTTGCGTTATGAAGAAGTGAATGGTTATTTTTGTGCCGCCGTTGCCGATATTGAAGAACATTTAACCTTAGAAGCGGATGAGTTAGATGTGTTGCAGCGCACGTTGACCACCTCTTTTGAGCAATACGTTAAGCTGAATAATAAAATTCCGCCCGAAGTGCTGAACTCACTCGTCAATATTGATGACCCCAGTCGGTTTGCCGACACCATTGCAGCACACATGACGTTAAAATTGGATGAAAAGCAAAAAATGCTGGAGCTAGGGGACGTGGCACAGCGGTTAGAAAATTTGATGATTTTGATGGAAGGGGAACGTGATTTGCTGGAAATGGAAAAGCGCATTCGTACTCGCGTAAAACAGCAAATGGAGAAAAATCAAAAAGAATATTATCTGAATGAGCAAATTAAAGCGATTCATAAAGAACTGGGCGAAATGGAAGAAGTGACCAGTGAATTAGAAGAGCTGGAGGCTAAAATTGCCAAAGCAGGGATGTCAAAAGAAGCCAAAACCAAGGCGATGGCAGAATTGGGTAAGCTGAAAATGATGCCTGCTATGTCGGCAGAAGCCACCGTGGTACGCAATTATATTGAATGGATGACCAATGTACCGTGGAAGAAAAAAACCAAAGTCCGGCATGATTTAAAAGTAGCCGAAGAAGTATTAGATGCTGAACACTATGGCTTGGAAAAAGTTAAAGAGCGGATTTTAGAATACCTTGCCGTACAACAACGGGTAAAACAATTGAAAGGGCCTATTTTATGTTTAGTAGGGCCGCCTGGCGTAGGGAAAACCTCACTCGGGCAGTCGATTGCGCGTGCCACCAATCGTAATTATGTGCGAATGGCATTAGGCGGTGTGCGTGATGAGGCAGAAATTCGTGGGCATCGCCGCACTTATATTGGCTCAATGCCAGGAAAAATTTTACAAAATCTTGCCAAAGTGACCGTAAAAAATCCGTTATTCTTATTAGATGAAATTGACAAAATGGCAGCCGATTTTCGTGGCGACCCAGCTTCTGCTTTGTTAGAAGTGTTAGACCCTGAACAAAATCATACCTTTGCCGATCATTATTTAGAAGTAGATTTTGATTTGTCGGATGTCATGTTTGTGGCAACTGCTAATACTATGAATATTCCTCATGCGTTACTTGATAGAATGGAGGTTATTCGGTTAGCAGGTTACACCGAAGATGAAAAAATTAACATTGCGCTGCGTTTTTTAACCAAAAAACAGATTAAAAACAATGGCTTGAAAGAAGGTGAAATCGAGATTAGCGAATCAGCTGTGCGTGATATTATTCGTTATTACACCCGTGAGGCAGGGGTACGCAGTTTAGAGCGTGAGATTTCTAAAATTTGTCGTAAAGTGGTTAAATCCTTATTGCTGAATCCAACTGATAACAAAATGCTGGTTAATGCTGAAAATTTGGATAGCTATTTAGGGGTCAGACGGTTTGATTATGGTTGTGCGGAGGAAAAAGACCAAATTGGACAAGTGACAGGGCTGGCGTGGACAGAGGTCGGGGGCGAATTATTAACCATCGAAACCGCAACTATGCCGGGTAAAGGTAAGCAATCGGCAACAGGCAAACTTGGTGAGGTGATGAAAGAATCCATTGAGGCAGCCATGACGGTGGTCAGAAGCCGTGCAGCGGTGTTAGGAATTGACAATAGCGTATTTCAAAATACCGATATTCATATTCATGTCCCCGAAGGAGCAACCCCAAAAGATGGCCCAAGTGCAGGGATTGGAATGTGTACGGCGATTGTCTCGGCATTAAGCAAAATTCCTGTGCGTGCCAATGTAGCGATGACAGGTGAAATTACTTTGCGGGGTGAGGTTTTACCTATCGGTGGACTGAAAGAAAAATTACTGGCAGCCCATCGGGGTGGAATTACTAAAGTCTTGATTCCTGCGGGTAATGAAAAAGATTTGGTGGAAATTCCTGCCAATATTAAGGAAAATTTAGAAATTCATTGTGTGTCATGGATAGATGAGGTGTTAGCGTTAGCGTTGCAATATCTACCCACACCAACCAGTCAGTCGGAATTGAATTTGGTCGAATCAGAAACCATTGTGCATAAAGAGAAAAAAACGCCTTTGATTGCGCATTAAAAACGGTAAATGTTGATGATGAAAAACCTGTGACGTTTTGACAGCGGAGCAGGTTTTTTTGTTTTAGCGGTTTTACTTCTTTTAAAGAGCAAGCATACATCACTTTAGTTCAGTGATTTTTTAGATTAACATTCGCCTCAGCGTGTTAAATTTTATCCTGTTTCTTATGCTAACTATCGAAATTTTAAGAAAAA
>JAIFMS010000047.1 GCA_020048335.1 Methylococcaceae bacterium
CTTATCTAGCCAAAATATCGACATATTCACGCGCAATTTCAAACGCATGTTCAAAGTGTAAATAAACCGGTTCAGTGCTGGTAATCATCCGTTTTAACAACCTGTTTTGGGTTTGATACTTGATATTACCGATAGTTAATGCCCCAATCCCTAATGCACCACTGGTTGAGCCTGCAATGGGTTTAATGTTATCAAACGCACTGACACCTGCAATGCCCGCAGGGGGAACGGCATTAACATCGGCTGCCACTTTAAGGCAGGGGGATTTTGCAATTAATTCTGCACTTAATAACTCAATCCCTGCCGCACCCGTTGCAAAAACAACATCCGCCGTTTGCATAAACTCATCTTTGCTTAAATCATTTCCCGCAGAAATGCTGATTTTTCCATCCCCAAATTCTTCACTGCACAGTTTTGCAATGGATTGTGATTTTTCTAAATGCCTGCCAATAATTCTCACATTGGCTCCTGCTTGCGCCGCAATCACTGCCGCCGCTTGTCCAACAGGGCCAGTGCCACCTAAAGCCAGCACATTTTGCCCTTCTAATGAGCGATTAAATTTATCTTTTAAGGTTTTTTCAACCACAGCAACCATCGAAGCTGCCGTGGTAAATGCACCACTTGGGTCTGCAAAAACAGAGACTTCAAATGGGTAAAACATCGCATGTTTTGCCGCTTTTAACATATCTAACGCTTGTTTTGTATCACGTCCGCCAATGAAAATGGCTGTTCTTTTTAAACCTTTCGCACTGCGTGAAAACACAACATCTTGCACTAATCCTTCAATTTCACTTGGCTCAACATTGGTATAAGGCACAGCCGAAACCCAGCCCGCATCCAGTGCCATATTGACATCAAAAGGACTTAAATTTTTAGCAGTGGTCAGCATGTGCAAAATAAATGGCTTTTCCATGATATCTCCTCAGTAAATGTAGCCTGCAAGTATAAAAGAAAATACCCAACGATAATAGAGTTAAGCGTGTTAGATTGTTAAAAGTTTTAAAATCTGTGTATTATCCTATTATTTTTAGCTATCCAAAGAGTAGACAATGCACAATGTGACACTGATTAAAGGCGATGGGATTGGTCCTTCTATTATTGACGCGGCAGTTAAAGTGATTAATGCGTCAGGCGTAAAAATAAACTGGGAAGAGGCAGAAGCAGGTCTTGGCGCGTTTGAAAAATACGGCAATCCAATTCCTGAGGCAACCTTAACCTCGATTGCAAAAAACCGCGTCGCTTTTAAAGGACCTTTAACCACCCCTGTGGGCGACGGTTTTAGAAGCATTAATGTCGTTTTACGGCAAACTTATCACTTATTTGCTAACGTGCGTCCTGCTAAAACTTGGCAGGGAGCGCATTCTAGGTATGAAAATGTCGATATTGTAATTGTCAGAGAAAATACTGAAGGCTTGTATATCGGCTCAGAGCGGTATTTAGATGATAACAATACCGCTGAAAGCATTGCCCGAGTAACGCGCGAAGGCTGTGAAAATATCGTTACTTATGCCTTTGAGTATGCCCGTTCGCACAATCGCAAAAAAGTCACGGTCTGTCATAAAGCCAATATTTTAAAATACAGCTCAGGAATGTTTTTGGACGTGGCACGGCAAACCGCTAAACAATACCCTGATATTATTTTTGATGAAAAAATCATTGATGCAGCCTGTATGCACATGGTGATGCACCCTGAGCAGTTTGATGTGGTGGTCACTACCAATATGTTTGGCGATATTTTATCCGATTTAACCGCAGGTTTAGTCGGCGGGTTAGGATTAATTCCAGGGGCAAATATCGGCAAAGATGCCGCGCTTTTTGAAGCCGTACATGGTAGCGCACCTGATATTGCAGGAAAAAACATTGCCAATCCCACCGCCGTGATTATGGCGGGTGTCATGATGTTGCGCTATTTAGACGAACATCAAGCGGCTGACAAAATTCAAACAGCGGTAGAAAAAGTGATTGCAGAAGGTCAGTTTGTCACAAGTGACCTAAACCCATTGCAGCCTGTTGGTACAGATGCAATGGGCGAGGCTATCATCGCGGCAATGCAATAATCTATAAGGGTGGTCTAAAAAACGCGCCTAAGTTTCTTTTTTAAAGATTTAGAGCCAATGGCAAATCAAACGCTATTTTTTACCCACCCTAAATCAATTTGTTTTTTAAAAAGAAATCAGTAACAATGCGGGCGATTAAGTTGTAACGATTATTTATTTATCAATCTAGTAGGAACGAATATGGCTATAGAAACAAAAATCAACGCAGAGCAGCAGATTTTAGAAATTAAAATTACAGGTCGATTTGATTTTAGTGTGCATCAAGATTTTCGCAAAGCAACACAACAAGCAAGCAACGGCGTAAATGGGATTGTGGTTGATATGACAGAAACCGATTATGTCGATAGCTCTGCATTGGGAATGTTATTGGTTTTGCGTGATAAAGTTGGTGAAAACAAAGAGGCAATTAGCATTAAAAATGCCAAACCTGAAGTTAGAAACATTCTTGATATTGCCAATTTTGACAAGCTTTTTACCCTTGTTTAACCGCTAGCGATTCGCCTATAAGACCCCTTCTTAGCTTATAGGCGAAACGCGCCTCGCTTCATCCAGCTCTTGCGCTAATTTTTCACCTTGTTTCCTCCAACTTTGCTAAATACCCGAAAAGGGTTAAAAAACAGCTGTCATCGTGTTTTAATAGACCTGCCTTATAATGCTAAAAAGGCGACAATAAAACAGAGCGATTGAAAGAAAAGCGATTTTCTCCTATCCTCAGTGTTGACAGTTTCGATTTTTAACTATGACAGAGAATGTGAGGATTGTATGAAAATCGGTATTCCCAAAGAGGTTCGCCTCGGTGAAAAACGGGTTGCAACCACCCCAGAGGCGGCTGAAAAAATCAGTAAACTCGGTTTTGAGGTATTGGTTGAAACAGGCGCAGGCACGGCAGCTGATATTTCCGATGCGGCATATCAAGCCGCAGGCGTGACTATTGTGCCGTCTGCGACAGAATTATGGGCGCAGTCTGATATTGTAATGAAAGTACGCGCCCCTGAATGGCATCCTGCTTTAAACGTAAATGAAGTGGAATTACTGCACGCAGGCTGCACGTTGATTAGTTTTTTTTGGCCTGCACAAAATGCGGACTTAATGGCAACATTAGCTGCAAAGAATATCAATGTGTTGGCAATGGACAGTGTGCCGCGTTTATCGCGAGCGCAAAAGTTAGACGCGCTCAGTTCTATGGCAAATATTGCAGGTTATCGAGCGGTAATTGAAGCGGCGCAACATTTTGGACGCTTTTTTACAGGACAAATTACTGCCGCAGGCAAAGTGCCACCTGCGAAAGTATTGGTGATTGGTGCAGGCGTGGCAGGACTTGCTGCTATTGGTACCGCCAAAAGCATGGGAGCCATTGTGCGGGCGTTTGATACCCGCCCCGAAGTAAAAGAGCAAATCGAAAGCATGGATGCCGAGTTTTTAATGCTGGATTTCAAAGAAGAAGGTGCTGGAACAGGCGGTTATGCCAAAACCATGTCAGCAGAATTTATTGCGGCGGAAATGGCATTGTTTGCCCAGCAAGCTAAAGAAGTCGATATTATTATTACCACCGCATTAATTCCAGGCAAACCCGCGCCAAAACTGATTACGACTGACATGGTTGCCAGTATGAAAGCAGGGAGTGTGATTGTGGATTTGGCCGCAGAACAAGGCGGCAATTGTGCGTTGACCGAAAAAGATGAAGTGGTGGTGCGGCATCATGTGACGATTATCGGGTACAGCAATTTACCCAGCCGGTTGGCAAATCAATCCAGCCAATTATATGCCACCAATTTACGTCATTTATTGACCGAGTTATGTCCTGAAAAAAACGGTATCATCAACATTAATATGGAGGATGAAGTGTTGCGTGGGGCGACGGTGATTAAGGAAGGTAAAATTACTTGGCCGCCACCGCCACCTACGTTGTCATTGAATGCAAAAACGGCTACCACAACGCCTGAGGTTGTGGTGAAAGAACAGAAAAAAGCCAGTCCGTTAGCGGCTTTAATGCCGTTTCTATTGGGTGGTTTAGCCTTGCTAGGGATTGGTCTCACCGCTCCTATTGCCTTCATGTCGCATTTTATTATTTTCATTCTCGCCTGCTTTGTAGGGTATCAAGTTATCTGGAATGTCAGTCCCTCTTTGCACACTCCATTGATGAGTGTGACTAATGCCATCAGCGGCATTATCGTAGTCGGCGCGTTAGTTGAATTGTCTGCGACCGATGAGACCGTTATTAAAATTGCAGGATTAGCTATCCTGATTGCCTCAATCAACATCGCAGGGGGCTTTTTAGTCACTCGGCGGATGTTAGAAATGTTTAGAAAATAGGAGTCACACAACATGATGTCACAAGGTTTAGTCACGATGTCTTACATTGGTGCTTCTATTCTGTTTATCTTAAGTTTAAGCGGGTTAAGCAACCAAGAAACCGCCAGACGCGGCAATTATTACGGCATGGCAGGGATGGCGATTGCGATTTTCGCCACCATTTTTAGCAGTATAATGAATGATTACAGCACCTTATCCTATGAATTTTTAATAGGTGCGTTAGTTATCGGTGGCTTTATTGGTACACGCGCCGCCTTAAAAGTTGAAATGACCCAAATGCCCGAATTAGTCGCAGCAATGCACAGTTTGGTCGGTTTAGCAGCGATGCTGGTCGGTTATATCAGTTTTATGGATGAATCGGCTAGTTTCACGGACGCAGAAAAAACCATTCACGAAGTTGAAATTTATTTAGGGATTTTAATCGGGGCGGTCACTTTTTCAGGTTCGCTGATTGCCTTTGGTAAATTATGCGAAAAAATCAGCGGCAAGCCGTTATTATTGCCTGCTCGTCATTATCTCAATTTAATCTTACTCATCGCCGCGTTTTATTTAGGCTATTTATTCTTAAACGGCGAAACAGCCGATGAACGCTTACTCGCCTTAGGTTTGATGACGGTTGTCGCCTTGTTATTTGGCATCCACATGGTCATGGCAATCGGTGGCGCAGATATGCCCGTGGTGGTTTCGATGCTCAATAGCTATTCAGGTTGGGCAGCGGCAGCGACAGGGTTTATGTTAAGCAACGATTTGTTAATTATCACTGGCGCATTAGTCGGCAGCAGTGGCGCAATTTTGAGTTACATCATGTGCCGTGCAATGAATCGACATTTTTTAAGCGTGATTGCAGGCGGGTTTGGTTCAGCAGGTGGCGAGGCAGCCGCCATTGAAGGAGATGTGCAACCGATTGATGTCATTGAAACCGTGCAGTTATTGCGAGAAGCCAAAAATATTATGATTATTCCAGGTTATGGCATGGCAGTGGCACAAGCCCAGCATACGGTAAATGAAATGACACGCTTTTTAATCAGCAAAGGGAAAAAAGTGCGGTTTGGGATTCATCCTGTCGCAGGACGAATGCCAGGACACATGAACGTATTGTTAGCCGAAGCCAAAGTGCCTTATGACATCGTGTTTGAAATGGATGAAATCAACGATGATTTTGAAAATGTGGACGTTAGTATCGTGATTGGGGCAAACGATATTGTCAATCCTTCCGCATTAGATGACCCAAACAGCCCGATAGCAGGGATGCCCGTGTTGGAATGTTGGAAAGGGCAAACTACGATTGTAATGAAACGCAGCATGGCATCAGGGTACGCTGGGGTTGGTAATCCATTGTTTGTGTTGGAAAATACCCGAATGTTGTTTGGTGATGCGAATGTCACTTTACAAGCGGTGTTAAAAGAGTTACAAAACTAATTTTTTCAAATGGGGTGAGACGTAAAAACGTGCGTCTCACCCCTGAAAAATCAGCTATTTTTTCACAAACTCTTTAACCAATACCGAAAGCATCACATCACAGCCACCGCAGCCTGTTCCCGCCCCTGTTGCGGCGGTTATTTCT
>JAIFMS010000039.1 GCA_020048335.1 Methylococcaceae bacterium
AAGCGGCTTGTTGTTGTGTCCAGCTATAAAAATCGGTTTGGTAGGTTATCATTTTTCACACCTCTTTCTTTAATAGCGTGTTGATTTCTTTCAGGAGTTCAATTTATTTGTCTTGAGTTTTGATAATTTTTTTTATATTTTTCAAAAGGGAAAATAAAATAAAAACCTCCTCATCGTCAGCATGATAACTTTTGCTGATGCAATAATGACTGCTGTCTAAAACCATAAAGTTCCAAATTAACCCCACCACAAATAAACCGTAAATGGCTTGTGGTTGCGGATTCATTTCTCTGGCAACCAGCATGGCAGCAAGCACTTGTGCATCGGGTGAGCCTTGATTTTCCATGCTACGCTTATATTCGTGCATACAAAACAATGGAACAGCGGGTTCTCTAAAACCGGTGGCAATCATGCCGTCCACGATGCCAGATAATTGGTAATCGCCTACGATGCCAGATAATGGGCGTTCTAAAAAATAACCCATTTCTTCGTCATCAATATCCGCTTGCATGATTAAGGGGCTGATAAATTTATTTTCAAGCTCCGTTTCATTCCAGGCTCTGCCGCCGTGTATTAACGACTTTTGGAGTTTTAAGATGACCGCTTTATCTATTTCGCTGAGTTCGCAAGGCATTTTTTGCCAAGCATCCAGTAAATCCGATTGCCAGATTTGTTTTAAGCCAAAGGCGTTATCTAATGCAGTGAGTGTCCAGTCTTTAAAGGTTGCCGTTTGCATGATAAATTACTCCGTAAGATTGGTTTTTGAGTTTTTGTGCATGTCCAGCAGTTCTTTTAAATAGGCAATCTCGCGCTGTTGCAGGGCAAGTTCTTTGTCTTTTAATTCGATAATCAGTTGTTGTTTTTCTAATTCAGAATTAGAAGAATTGATACAAACATTGTTTTTATGCTTTTTGCTATTTTGTTGACGAACAAAATTTATAGTTAAATTTCCTTTCTCGCTTAAATCTACCAATTCAGATAATGGTATTTCAAAGATTTCAGCAATTTTTTCCAGTTTCGATAATTTGGGGTCATTCTCACCCCGTTCAATATTACCGTAAGCATTAGAAGACATATCTAATTTTTCAGCAACCTGCTCTTGGGTTAAACCTTTTGCTTCTCGAATCAATCTTATTTTTTCATTTACTGACATTATCTCAGTCCTACTGACAAATTCTCTGTGTGGCTTTATTGTAACAAATTTTAGGAAGTTTAGAATGATGACTCTTTTTTAAATATTAGGAATAAAAATGAAAAAATTAATTTTTATTATTGCGCTCATGTCTTTGACAAATATTGCGAATGCGTGTCCAAAAGGAACTCATCCAACAGGTGGAACAGGCACACATCATAAAGGCGGTACATGCGTTTAAATTGTAACGCTATAAGATGCGCTGAACAAAGGGAAGCGCATCACCAACGACTAAAAACAAAAACCGCTTTGGCAAAAACCAACGGCGGTTTTTTATTGCCTATTATTTGACAAAAAACAACCTTTTCGCTTATCTTAGCTGCGCCGTTACCCCATTGTAGCGGTCAGGTTTGGTAGCCTGAAAACACAAGACGCAAGCGCGTCTCTAATGCGCTTTTTTTATGCCTATCGTTTTATGGTAGGTGTAATTTGGGGAGCTTCAGCTCGCTGTGTCCTTGTGTACAGTCTACCAACCTGAATTACATCTACCGCCCAACATTTGGTAGTGTTGTCCGGTGGAAATTATTTTTTCACAAGGAAACAATCATGTCTAACAATCAACTAATCCCCGTTTTTACTGGCGAAATCGCGGGTATTTCTGCGCAGCTTGTTGATGCAAGAACTTTACACACTTTCTTAGAATCAAAACAAGAATTTTCCCACTGGATTAAAAACCGTATTGAAGAGTACGAATTCACGCAAGGTATTGATTTTATCGTTATTGATAATTTTATCAATGACGAAACTGCCTTTGGAGGACGGCGAAAAGTGATTGATTATCACCTTACACTTGATACTGGAAAAGAACTATCTATGGTTGAACGCAACGCCAAAGGTAAACAAGCGCGGCGTTATTTTATCGAATGTGAAAAACGTTTGTTAAGCCAAATTCCCGAAAATATTGTCCTTGCGTATGAAATGCTGGTGGAAAATCTACCTTACGTTAAACCCATCACTGACGCAATTTCACTAACTGAATACCAAGCTCGAAAAAGTGCCTTGCAGCAAGGTTTGCAAGATTTGAATAGCGTGAAAATTGTGCTGACAGGTGAGGAATTGGAAGCTTTTAAAAAATGTCATTAAGTTTGACAAAAAACAACCTTTTCGCTTATCTTAGCTGCGCCGTTACCTCATTGTAGCGGTCGGGAATCTCACCCCGCTGATAACAAACACCGTCAAGCGCGGAATGCGCTATTTTTTTACCTGTCACTTTTATAATGATGGGTTGGCATGAGCCGCTTTATGCGGGTCGCTTTAGGTTTTGTTTCGCGACAGTGGTATCTCATATCAGCCCGTCACCCAATACCACAGGTGGCGGTTTACTTATCTCAAACCGGAAACGATACCATGAACACGTAATTAGTCTCTATCCCCTTTCACGGACAATCCTTGTTAGCTACACTGGTTAATGACATTCCTCACGTTGCCATGAAGCCTATTTGCGAAAATATTGGTCTGGATTGGGATGGTCAACGTCAAAAAATCAATAGACATCCGATACTTAGCAAGGGTAAGGTCATGATAACCGCACCTTCAAACGGCGGGTTACAAGAAATGCTGATGTTACCTGTCAATTTTTTAAACGGCTGGCTGTTTGGCATTGACAGCAATCGAGTCAAACCAGAAATTCGAGAGCGGCTTGTCGAATACCAAACAGAATGCTTTGAAGTTTTAGCAAATCATTTTATGCCCAAAGTTAATGAGACAGCCGCTAGTGGCCTACTTTCCGAATTTTTAAAGCCCATCACCGAACCCATCGACATTAGGGATTTTGAATGGCGCAAACAAGTCATCTGTCAACTCATTGAAAATTTGAAAAAAGCCCAAGTATCAACAATGATGATTATTTCAGGTGAAGAATTATTAACTGGTCACTGTTTTGAAAAATAATAGCACTTTTAAGCCTCGGTTGTGACAGCAAGCGGGGCTTTTTTGTGCTTGTCGCTTGAGGTATTTTTCATTGATAGGTGTAAAAGTTTTAAGCTGTTTTGTTTTACGGGGTAGTAATTTATACTTTGCGGTAATCATGCCTATAGGTTGCGAAACAAAAAAAGGAAATCATCATGCAAGTATTAGTCAACGTTCCTGATACGTTAGCTCCAGCCATTATTCAACAGCAGATTAAAGCGTTTGAAGAAAAATTAATAAGACAAGCCAGAAACTCTCAAAAAATCCCCAATGCAACGACCAAAGCTGCCATGCTAGATGTTCGAGTTAAGAAAAATCTGGAAAGCATCACGCTTGAACAATTACAACAAAGCTGCCAAGCGCAATTGTTTAAAAGTATGTAGCACTCATAAGCGGGGTTTTATGTGGCGCGAATTCAGGATGAAACGTTGTGTTAGAGTCGCCTGATGAGTTTCAAGCGAAGTGTTTTTGATGTTTTGTTTTTCTATCAATCATGCAGAATAGTTAAATGGTTATTTTTGAAACCTCCATTTTCAGCAAAAAAATTGCCACTTTGTTGGATGATGAAGAATATCGCACCTTACAAAATGCCTTAATTGAAAAACCGCACTTGGGCGATATTATTCAAGGCAGCGGCGGCATTCGGAAAATCCGTTGCGGCGCAACAGGTCGAGGCAAACGTGGTGGTGGACGGGTGATTTATTATTGGGCAACGGCTCAGAACCAAATTTTTATGCTTTATGCTTATGCTAAAAATGAGCAAAGCGACCTAACCAAAGAGCAGTTAGCCGTTTTGAGAGATGTTGTTATTGCGGAGTTTAAAAGTGAAAAATGAAGAGTTTGATGAGTTAATCGCCAGCATTCAAGAAGCCGGTCAAATTCAGCGCGGTGAAATTGAAGCTTCGCGCCGTTATGAGTTTGCAGAGCCGAATATTCAGGCGATTCGTGAGAAACTGGGGTTTTCGCAAGCGAGTTTTGCGGATTTAATCGGTGTAAATAGGCGCACGTTGCAGTTGTGGGAGCAGGGGCATCATCGTCCTACGGGTTCGGCGAAGGTTTTGTTAAAGTTGGTACAGACTGCGCCGGAATGGGTGGTGCAGAATTTACAGGCGAATCATGCTTAATTGGCGTTGTTTCCTGAGCATAATGATAAAAAACTGTATGGGATTATCGCGGCGGTGGATATGTCGGAAATGCTTAAAAATAAGGTGTTGGAGGCGGGTTTTTATGTGGCACGGATTCAGGATGAAACGTTTAGTTTGGAGTCGCCTAGCGGGTTTCAGGCGAAGTGTTTTTGAGGTTTTGCTGTAGCTAGAAAACAAAAACCCCGACTCTAGGCCAGGGCGAATTTGTTAGGTCTTTGTAGTGGTCAATAAAATTATCTAAGTTACTGAAAGAAAGTTGTTTTTACAAACACTTTAGTTTCCAGTTAAACTAACCAAAAATCTCGTTAGAGCCAAGCTACCAACCATGTTTGAGATAGTATCTAACTATAAGTTGGTTGTCAACATCTTTACTAGCTAGTTATGAGTTACCTAAATGCCTGAAACAATACAATACAGACCTAGATTAATAGAACAACTGATTACTAATGAACGACTTGGTAAGTACAAAACTGTTTTCAAGACAACTAACGATATTGAACTGTTAGGCGTGTATCTATGGAATATTCATGTTGGCAGTGCAATTTATCCTCTTACTTGTGCTGCCGAAGTTACCTTGAGAAATTCTATAGATTACGTTTTAACAAGGCGTATAGGATACTTTTGGTGGTCTCAAGATAAGAAAGGGAAAAAACTTAAGTACAAAAGTTTTAATCCTCAAACACTATCAGAGCCTGATTCAGTAAGGAAGCTAAAAGAAAATTTTCAAAAAGCTTACGATAGTAGAGCAAGAACTAAACCCCCCATACAAAAACATTATAGTTTTATCGCTAAAACAGATTTTTCTACATGGGAATATATTCTGGATAATGAATTTATGGGAGATGTTCCTAAAACAGGAGGTGGTTCTGAACCGCTTATTTGGACAGCAAAACATTTAAAAGAAGTATTTACTGGCACTTGGCCAAGTTTATCTGCACATACTACACTCAATTACGCAAAAAATTTAGTTTCAACTATTCGCAAATTTCGTAATCGCATTTCTCATAATGAACCAGTATGGAAAAAATTTGGTGTTGATACCGAAGTCGATGCTATTAAGCACTTACATGAAAAAATAGAGAAAATTGAAAAGCTTATTAATTTGATTGACCCTGAAAAATTTAAGTTGCTAGAAAAAAGCGGTTTTTTTAAAGCTGCTTATAGGGCTTGCTCCTCTGAAGAAATTCGCCGTTTTCAACACTTAGCGCAAACTCATTCTATTAATTCAATTGATGACCTTAAAGGATTAGTGACTATGCAAAGTAATAGCACTTTAAAGGCGCAAATAGGTAATGAAGGGATAACGCAATATTTTCTTATTGTTACTTAATTTTTCCAATATATCGCTTTAAGGACATAGCAATGACACAGTTATTAAAATGCTCTTCATGTAATAAAAAATCTGCTTTTGTGACAACAAAAAAGAAATTAGAAAGACTTACTAATATTAAAGATAGTAATGATGATTTCTTTAAGAAAAATGCTGAAAATGGCTTTGCCGGAGCTGGACTTTTATTACCCATACAACATATACCTATTGAAAAATTAATAGATTTAGTTCAGACAATATTTAATAAACTATTTGGAGTATTTGAAGACAACAATAAAAAATATATTGTTTGTAGAGATTGCGGTTATTATGAACTAATGAAATAAATTTCAACGGAGTAAAGTAAAATG
>JAIFMS010000056.1 GCA_020048335.1 Methylococcaceae bacterium
CTGCAACAAGAACTTTTAGTTTCCATGTTAGAGGCAAACAAGCCGTTGTATTTAGACTTTAGAGATGCGTATAAACACGCGCGTGAGACAGTCTAAATGAATTAATTTGTAATGCTAATAGCCACCAATCACTACTAGCGTTACAAATTAGCCTTGCCTAGCTTAGTTTTTAAACATCTTTTTCAACAAGCCGTTCTCTGAAAAATTATGCTTGGCTGCAAGGTGGGTTAGTTCTACATCGTTTTTCACTTGCAATTTATCATACAAGCGATAGCGATAAGTATTGACTGTTTTATCACTTAAATTAAGCAATTGCGCCATCTCTTGAATACTTTTCCCTTGCAAAATCAAATGAACCACTTGATTTTCTCGCTTTGAGAGCTTTTCAAAAGGCGGCACACTCTGCTCTTCAAAGTTTTCCAATGCTAGGGTAGAAGCAACATCAGCACATAGATAGCGTTTGCCTGCAATAACCGCATGAATCGCTTTTAGCATTTCTTCAACAGGCGAGCTTTTAGAAATAAAACCTGACGCGCCCAGTTTAAGCAATTGGGTTGGAACAAAACTTTCGTTATACGCGGAAAGAGCAATGATTTTGGTTTTTGGATAACCAGCCACTATCTGGCGGCACGCCTCAGCACCGCCCATACCTGGCATATTAACATCCATTAAAACGACCATTGGTAACAACGTAGCCATCATTGCCAGTGCTTGCTCACCACAACTGGCAACACCGACCACAGACACATCATCGACTGTATTTAACAGGGTTTCGATGCCTATTCGGACTAATTCATGATCGTCAACTAATAAAACAGTAATCATTTTATAGGGGGCGTGCCATTTCTTGAGTGCGAGTGCTAATTGACCATAGTTTTTCCAATTGGTAACGTTCTCTGGCTTGGGCTGTCATAATGTGAATAATTAAATCGCCTAGGTCTAATAATACCCAATCGGTATTTTGTTCGCCTTCACACCCTAAGGGTTTGAGATTAAATTCTTTGATTTTTACTGTAACGTACTCCGATAAAGCGCGTGCATGACGCTCAGAAGTGGCGGTTACAACAATCATTACATCCGTAATACTGGTTCGTCCTTTTACATCAATCACTGAAACCTGCTCGGCTTTGCGTAAATCAAGTTCATCATTGACTATTTTGACTAATTCATTGGTTTGCATTCAAATTTCTCATAGGTTAAATCGTTCTATACAGATTATGCGCGTTTATGTAAGCAATAACACTATCGGGTAATAAAAAACGTGCATTACCGTGATTGGAAAAGAGGCTTCTAATATGTGTTGCACTAATGTCTAATGGGGTCACTGTTTGAAAAAACAATTGCCCCGCAGTGGTTGTTCTTAAGGCAGCGGCATGACTAACAAGTCGGTTGGCTAAAAAATCATCAAGGTTATTTGGTACAACACCAGGACGTGTTATGACTGCAAGGTGAGCGTAGTTAAACAATTGTTGCCAGCGATACCAGTGTGTTAATTGATTAAACGCATCCATCCCAATAAAGACTATCAAGGTACTATTGGCTAAATCAGCTTTTAACATAGCAAGCGTTTCAACCATGTACGATGACCCTTGCCTTTCAATTTCGCAGGTTTCACACAGCCAATCTGTTTGAGCTGCAATCGCCAATTGCAACATCGCAACACGGTCGGCCGCACTGGCGCGTGTTCCTTGTTTTAAAGGCGATTGATAACACGGCATTAAGCGTAATTCATCCAACGCAAAAAAAGCTTCAACTTCGACTGCGGTGCGCAAATGCCCGTAATGAATCGGGTCAAACGAGCCACCATAAATACCGATAACTTTATTGCCGGATATGTCCATCACCTAACACGATGTATTTTAAACTGGTTAATCCCTGTAACCCAACAGGTCCGCGTGCGTGTAATTTATCGGTACTGATACCAATTTCTGCCCCCAAACCATATTCAAATCCATCAGCAAAACGGGTTGAGGCATTCACCATCACCGAGCTGGAATCGACTTCCCGCAAAAAACGCCGTGCGCGGCTGTAATCTTCGGTCACAATTGCATCGGTGTGTGCCGAACCATATTGCGTGATATGTTCAATAGCCTCATCCATATCAGCTACAATTTTAATCGACAACACAGCAGCTAAATATTCGGTTTGCCAGTCTTGTTCCGTTGCAGGTAAACAATCGCGCACTAAAGCACAGGTTTTTTCACAGCCGCGTAATTCAACGCCTTTTTCGAGATATTTTTTAGCTAAGGTTGGCAAAATTTTTGCCGCAATCCCTTCAGCAATTAATAAGGTTTCCATCGCATTGCACACGCCATAGCGATGTGTTTTTGCATTAATAGCCACCGCATAGGCTTTTTTACTATCGGCTTTGTCATCAATATAGACATGACAAATGCCATCTAAATGTTTGATAACAGGAATTGTTGCTTCTTTTGTAATCCGCTCAATCAAGCTTTTCCCACCGCGCGGTACAATCACATCGACATACTGATTTAGGCGAATTAATTCCCCCACTGCGGCACGGTCAGTGGTTTCAATCACTTGCACTGTTGTCTCAGGCAAGCCTGCTATTTTTAAACCTGCCATAATGCAGCGAGCAATGGCTTGATTTGAATGAATAGACTCAGAGCCACCGCGCAAAATACAGGCATTGCCTGCTTTTAAACACAGTGCCGCTGCATCAATGGTTACATTGGGGCGGGATTCATAAATAATGCCAATAACCCCCAATGGCACACGCATTTGTCCAACTTGAATGCCACTGGGTCTGTAATGCAAGTCTGTAATTTCACCCACAGGGTCGGGCAAATTGGCAACTTGTACTAGCCCTTCTATCATTGCGGTGATTCTAGCAGGCGTTAATTCCAATCTATCTAAGGCAGCAGAGTCTAAACCATTGGCTTTAGCCGCGATTAAGTCTTTTTTATTTTCTTGTTCTAAGAGACCACGATTTTTTTCTAATTGCTCAGAAATAGCTAACAACGCGCTGTTTTTTTGATGCGCATCGGCTTTACTGATTTTGCGTGCCGCTTGCCGTGCAAGTTGTCCAAGTTGCAATAGATAGGCTTTTATATCCAATTTTTTTCCTTGTGAACATAAAACAGAAATATTCTGTCATTATAACGTTTAAAATGTGTTTAATAGAAATTAAAAACACATTTTTTTTCTTTTAGGCAATACTGGCATGAGCAAGGAAGCGATATGGTAAAATTTACCCGTGGATTACGGTTTTAAGCGTTTTATTTTCTCAAAAAAAGAGTTGTTATCACTTAAGTGTTTTTATTTCCCCTTATCAAGAGGCGATTATGATTAATTTATGCGGTTTTGCGGTCAGTAATTATTACAATAAAACAAAGTTAGTGTTGTTGGAAAAAGGGATTGAGTTTACCGAAGAAGAAGTTTTTCCTTCACAAGATGAAGCCTTACTGCAACGTTCACCGTTAGGCAAAATTCCGTTTCTGGAAACAGAGCAGGGTAATTTAACCGAATCACAAGTGATTCTTGAATATTTAGAAGAGGCATATCCTGACAAACCTTTATATCCTGCGGACAGTTTTGAGCGGGCAAAATGTCGGGAATTGATTCAACATTTAGAATTGAATATTGAATTACACGCCCGCCGTTTGTACAAAGAAGCTTTTTTTGGTGGCTCGGTTTCAGAAGAAATAAAACAGGAAGTCAAAGAACGCCTCGAAATTGGTTTGAAAGGGCTGGCGCGGCTGGCAAAATTTTCGCCCTTTATCGCAGGACAGACTTACACCGCTGCCGATTGTGTCGCTTGGCTACATTTTTTTATGATTAGCCTAACCTGTCAAAAAATTTATGGGGTTGATTTAGTGGCACAATATATTCCAACGCTAGCCAATTATATGCAATTAATCGAAACGCGCCCTGCCGCGCAAAAAGTGGCGGCTGAACGAGCAGCAGGCATGGCGGCTTTTTTTAAATCCAAAAAATAAGACAAGTCTATTTTATCAGGAGATTTTTGCATGACCGTTTTGATAGGTATCATCATGGGTTCAACGTCCGATTGGGACACCATGCAGCACGCTGCACAAATTTTAGAACAACTGGCTATTCCACATGAAGTCACGGTGGTCTCTGCTCACAGAACCCCTGATAAATTATTTGAGTATGCTCAAACCGCTGAAGAAAAAGGCTTGGAAGTGATTATTGCAGGTGCGGGCGGGGCGGCGCATTTGCCCGGCATGACGGCGGCAAAAACGCCGTTGCCTGTGTTAGGTGTGCCAGTGCAATCCAAAGCCTTAAATGGGATGGATTCGTTGTTATCCATTGTGCAGATGCCCGCAGGGATTCCTGTTGGCACGTTAGCCATTGGTAAAGCAGGGGCAATTAATGCCGCCTTGTTGGCTGCTGCGATTATCAGCAATAAACATCCACAATACCGCACCGCCCTAAATGCGTATCGGCAACAACAAACCGAAACTGTGTTAGCCCATTCTGACCCGCGCGTGGTGATTTTATGAAAATCGGTATTTTAGGCGGTGGTCAATTAGCACGAATGCTTGCTGTAGCAGGTTATCCATTGGGTTTGGAGTTTGTCGTCTTAGAACCCAGTGCAGACGCGGGCGCAGTGCCATTAACCGAACATCTGCACGGGGTTTATGACAATCGTACCTTATTAGCTGCACTGGCAGACAAAGCGGATGTGGTCACTTATGAATTTGAAAACGTTCCTGCGCAAGTGGCAGAATTATTAAGCAGCCGCACTCAGGTTTATCCTGCGGCGAATGCTTTAGCGGTTGCGCAAGACCGTTTAATGGAAAAAAAGTTTTTCCATAAATTGGCTATTCCCACCGCGCCGTTTGCAGCCGTGAATAATTTAGACGATTTGCAACAAGTAATGACAACCTTTGCTTATCCTGCGATTCTCAAAAGTCGCAAAATGGGCTATGACGGCAAGGGGCAGGTGGTTTTAACCTCGCCTGACCAGCTCACGGCTGCTTGGGAAAGTATGCAGGATGCAGCTTCTATTGTGGAAGGATTTGTCCCTTTTCAACGGGAAATTTCCATTATCGCCGCTCGTCGTGTGCAAGGGGAGATTGCCTTTTATCCCGTGTCTGAAAATCAACATCGCGGCGGGATTTTGCGGGTTTCACGTTGTTGCCATGCTGACCCGTTGCAAACGAAAGCGCAAGACTATGTGACACGTTTGCTGGAGGCGTTAAATTATGTCGGCGTTATCGCGCTGGAGTTGTTTGAAGTGGATGGACAATTGCTTGCTAATGAATTTGCCCCGCGTGTGCATAATTCAGGGCATTGGACGATTGAAGGCGCGGAAACCAGTCAATTTGAAAATCATTTACGCGCCATTTTGGATTTACCCTTAGGTTCAACTAAACCGCGTGGTTATGCGGGGATGGTTAATTTTATTGGTGGTGTTCCACAATCTGAGCAAGTGTTAGCGATTGAAAATGCCCATTTACATTTGTATGCCAAACAACTTCGTTCTGGGCGCAAAGTGGCTCATGCAACGGTGCGCTGTGATGAAAAAATCGCTTTTGAAAACGCCATGCACCTCTTAGAAAACTTGGCAAATCAAACCGATGATTCTTGAAAAATTCCCTAGCTTTGTTTAAAAAAGAACCCCTCCTTTTGCCAAGGAGGGTTGGAGGATGACAAAAAACTTACCAACTGTCCCTATTTAGCATTGAAACCCACGGCTCAATCGGCTCTAACTTTTCCCCTTGTTGTAATAGCTCAATGGAAATTCCATCGGGCGATTTAATAAACGCCATATAGCCATCACGCGGCGGGCGATTTAGCGTTACGCCTTGCTCAATCAGATATTCACAGGTTTGATAAATATCGTCCACTTCAAAAGCCAAATGCCCAAAATTGCGTCCGCCCTGATAGTTTTCCTCATCCCAGTTATAGGTCAACTCCAGTAAGGGGGCGTGATTTTTTGTTGCCGTTGCCATATCATCAGGCGCGGCTAAATACACCAACGTAAAGCGTCCTGCCTCACTTTCGATGCGATGCGATTCTACTAAGCCTAAAATATGCCCATAAAAATCCAACGAAGCAGCCAAGTCTTTGACTCTAACCATCGTATGCAGATAACGCATGAAAATTCTCCTCTCTATAACAATTAACGTGATTTTTTCCCATTAAAACGGGTTCTTTTCGGCTGTTCTTTGTTGGAACTGCCTTTGCGTTTGTCAGAAAATTTAGGGGTCGCCAGAGCTTGCGCATCACTTTTATAGGTCCAATCGTGCCGCGCAACTTTATTTTTATCCGCCCCTTTATAACGGGACGGGGTTTTTGTCTCTGTTTTAGCAACAGGCACAGATTCACTGGTAGGGGGTGCTTTTTCAGCCGCCAATCCTGCAAACTCCATTAAAACCGCTAATTCTTTGGGATTTAATGGGTAAATTTCTTTCGCTCGCACCCGTTCAGGCAGCATAATTGGCCCATAACGCACCCGCATCAATCGGCTAACAACCAATTGCTGGGATTCCCATAACCGGCGCACCAAGCGATTTCGCCCTTCGCTGACGACAACGTGATACCACTTATTTGCCCCTTCGCCCGCAAAAAATTGAATATCATCAAATTTTGCCACGCCATCTTCTAATTCAACGCCGTGCCGTAATTGCTCAATAGTTTCATCAGCAACTTCGCCTAAAATCCGCACCGCGTATTCACGCTCAAGTTGGGTAGAAGGGTGCATTAAGCGATTTGCCAGTTCGCCATTATTGGTGACTAATAATAAACCCGAGGTATTAATGTCTAAGCGACCCACTGCAATCCAACGTCCAACAGGCAGTTTGGGCAAAAAATTAAAAATCGTGGGGCGGTTGTCAGGGTCATGGCGCGTGACCACTTCCCCAACAGGTTTGTTGTAAATCAATACCTGGGTGGGTTGATAAGTAAATTTTTCCCAATGCACGGCGCGTCCATTGAGTTCTAAATAATCGCCTTTTTTAAGTAACTGCCCTAATTCCACAGTTTTGCCGTTCAAGGTCAGGCGTTTTTCTTCTATCCAGCGTTCAATTTCTCGCCGCGAGCCTAAACCGCCGCGCGATAAAACTTTTTGAATTCGCTCAGGCGCAAGAGGCAGCTCAAGCTCTTCTTTGACTTTTTTTTGAAGCGGCAAAGGCTTTTTTCTAAGGATGGGTGCGGGACGTTTGTGGGTTAAATTCTGCTTCACTGTTGACCTGTTGTGTATGCTGTAAAGTAATCATTGCCTCATCCCACTCTTGCAGCGCGTTAAGACTGGGGAGTTGTGATAAGGACGCAAGGTTAAAATAATCTAAAAATTGCTTGGTAGTGGCGTATAAGGTTGGCAAGCCTGGCACTTGTTTTTGCCCGACATTTTGTATCCACTCGCGTTCTAATAAGGTGTTGAGAATAGAGGATGATACGCTAACGCCGCGTATCTCTTCAATATCTGTGCGTGTGACAGGTTGTTGATAGGCGATGATTGCCAGTGTTTCTAGTAAGGCGCGGGAATATTTAGGGGGTTTTTCTTCCAATAATCGCGCGACATGGGGGGCAAATTCAGACCGCACTTGAAACCGATAGCCACTGGCAAGTTGTTTTAATTCCACTGCCCGAATACTGTAATCCATCGTAATAGAATCGAGCGCGGTTTGAATTAAACGGCTGTCAGGGCATTGAGTTTCGGGAAAAAGACGTTGCAATTGTTTGATGCTAAGGGGTTGGTTGCTGGCAAATAACAATGCTTCGATAATTTTTTTTATTTCCATAATGCTTTAAAGTGCGCCCCCAAGACATGACAATAGGCTGATTTAGCCTGCAAAAATGCCTAACGACTCAGGAGTTTAACTTTGTTTCACTGTTTTGAGTAACCCGAGCGTTTTAGCTGCCGATATGATATGAATTTCCCCAAAACATAGCAATAAAACACTGTTGCGCAGGTTAAATAATGGAAAGATTTTTAGCTTTTACCCAACCATCAATAAATTGCAATTTTTTCTTTACCGTGGCACTAATCACAAACGGATAGGGGTCAGAGGTTCCCATGCTACGATTTAAGGCGTTTAGCACCACCGAAAATTCCATCCACGCCGACAGCCAATGGTGAAAGTCATCTAATTTTTCCACGTTGGCTATTAACTGATAACTACAAGCGGTTTCCAAAGTTTCACTGATGTGCAGATAATGCGCCCACGTTTCTGCCCAATCTTCTAACGGATGCGAGCTGGCATACGCGCTGATATAGTTTTCTTGCCAATTATTTGCCGCGCCGTTGCTATAAAAAGCCTCCATTGTGGCGTTGTAATCTTGCCGGTCATCCCCGAATAAATCCCGAAAAGCAGTTAATTCAGCAAGATTTTTTGCCAAGCGCATCCAATAATAATGCCCCAATTCGTGGCGAAAATGCCCCAATAAAGTGCGATAGGCTTCATTCATTATCTCTTGCGTTGCACTGCGATAACTGTCATCGGCTTCAGCGGCATTCAAAGTGATAATGCCGTTGGCGTGTCCTGTACTGATAAAATCAAACACGGCGGCAGGATTGGTGCGTTTGTCTTCCAAAAAATCAAACAATAACGGCAAATCATCCCGTTCAGATAGCCTGTCAGGAATCATCAATCCTAAGCGTAACAGCATATAAAACGCCCGCCGTTTGGTGTCTTCTAATTTTTTCCAGCGTTGAAAATTATTATTCACGCCTAAATCAGGAATGGTGCGGGTTAAGCGACAGGCGCAACATTGGCTGTTGCTATCGCTTTCGTGAATGAGCCAGTTGCATTGCAATAATTCATAATTGCCACATAGTCTGTAGCCTTCTTGTACAAAAGGATTGATAAATAGCAATTGCTCAGGGATAAAGCCTTGTGAATCGCCACAGGCATTGCAAAAACAGTTGGTAAAGAAAATTTCATTCCCGCAAGCGCAATAAAAACGTTTCATGTTGTCAGGTTATTTAAAAACCAGGTTTGGGCAATGTGTTGATGGAGGCGAGTTGCGGCGTAGTGGTGAGCAAATTTAAAGCAGTTAATTTTTCTATCAATGTTTTTAGCTCAAGCTGCAAACCTGTAGCATGGGGTAACTCTGTGATTTTATAAGAAATTTTTTGCAAACAATGACACACCGAACGCGGTGATTCATTATTGTTTAGCAGAAAATCAAGCACTTCTTCGCCTTTGATGCGGCGGCGCACTTGTTTACGATACATAGAGGTAGCACTTAAGGATTTTAAAACATTTAGCCAAACAATCCCTTCGTATTCACGCAACAGCGAATTGCGATTTTCCGATAATAATACCGTGCCAAAATCCATAATCCTGCTGGTCATGTCGGCGCGTTCTAAATTGCGTCCCATCACAATGAACCGCCGACTGTCATTGCGGCTCATTGCCCCTGCCATAAACCCCGTAAAGCGTTGACAACCGCGGATAATGTCTTGCAAAAAGACTTCGCGTCCTTGCCGATTAGAAATGGTTTCGATATTTTTGGTGGCATAAAGATACAGTTCGTTGACAAACTCCCATGCTTCGTCAGGCATTAATTCTCGACTGATGCGGATATTTTCCCGCGCATAGGACAATGAAGATAACAAGGAGCTGGGATTATGCAAATCCGCCAATAAAAAACGGGTGATATTTTGTTCGGTGGTGTTTTTAAAGCGTTGTTTAAACTCATCTTCCACACCACAAATGGTGAGCAAATTATGCCAACCCACTTCGGTGCCGCGTGGTAAATCATAAATTAAATTCATGGTCACGCTCACTAACCGCGCGATATTTTCGGTGCGTTCTAAATAACGGGCGAGCCAGTATAAACGTTCAGCTGATCGAGATAACATTTTATTGCTCCGTGTTGATAATCCAAGTGTCTTTACTGCCGCCGCCTTGTGAGGAATTGACAATTAATGAACCTGCGCGTAATGCCACGCGGGTTAAGCCGCCTGCGGTGACAAAACTGTGTTCGCCTTGCAAAATAAACGGGCGCAAATCAATGTGGCGTGGCTCTAAATGGTCATCGCACAATGTCGGGCAGGTTGATAAGGCTAACGTTGGTTGAGCGATATAATTGCGTGGATGGTCTTGAATTAATTGTTCAAATTGTTTGAGTTCTTTTTGGCTGGCATGAGGCCCGACTAGCATTCCATAACCGCCTGATTCATTAGCAGGTTTGACCACTAATTCGGCTAAATGGGTTAAAACATAATTCAATTGCTCAGGGTCACTGCATAAATAGGTTGGCACATTGGGCAAAATCGGTTCTTCATTTAGATAATACTGAATCATTTTAGGGACATAGGCATAAATCACTTTGTCATCAGCAACGCCTGCACCGGGTGCGTTAGCTAATGCCACATTGCCCGCTTTCCATGCTCGCATTAAGCCTTTTACCCCTAAAGCGGAGTCTTTGCGAAACACTTCGGGGTCTAAAAATAAATCATCAATCCTTCGATAAATCACATCGACTTTTTCTAAGCCTTTGATAGTGCGCATATAAACGCAATCATCGTTTTCCACCACTAAATCGAAGCCTTCGACTAATTCCACCCCCATTCGTTGCGCTAGAAAAGCGTGTTCAAAATAAGCGGAGTTATAAATACCTGGCGTTAAAACCGCAATCTGTGGTTGAACGTTGGGATGGGGGGCTAATGATGCCAGCATATCAAATAATTGTGCAGGGTACGCATCAACAGGGATAATATCTAAATTGCGTAACAATTCAGGAAAAACTCGTTTGGTAATGACCCGATTTTCCATCATATACGACACACCTGATGGCACACGCAAATTGTCTTCTAAAACATAAATTGTCCCTTCACCATCACGCACTAAGTCGCTACCACAGATATTCGCCCAACTGCCAAATTTGGGATTCATGCCAATGCATTCAGGGCGAAAATTGCCTGAACTTTCAATTAAGTCAGCGGGTAAAAATCCTTCTTTAATAAAGGCTTGTTCGTTATAAACATCGTTAATAAAGCAATTTAACGCTTTCAAACGTTGTTTTAGACCTGCTTCTATTTTTTTCCATTCGGCTAATTCAATCAAGCGCGGCACAATGTCAAACGGCCAAGCCCGGTCAATATTGCCCTGTTCACTGTAAACAGTAAAACTAATCCCCATTTCTAAAATGGCAGCTTCAGCCGCGGTGCGGCGGTTTTTCAAAGAATCTGTTCCCAATTCTTGTAAATAACTTTCTAGCGTTTTACAAAGTGGTCTGGCATTACCGTGGGCGGTCATCATTTCATCGTAAGCCTTATCCGCTTGGTAGTTTTTCCAAAGTGAATTTGTTGTCATAGCGTGTCTCCAGTGATGGCGGTAGGGTGCAGACTTATTTCAAAAGCACGCTCAACACAAATTTAGATGCCTTGTAAGTCTGTTTTTATTGTTA
The DNA here is from genome assembly GCA_020048335.1 of Methylococcaceae bacterium. Lineage (GTDB taxonomy): Bacteria > Pseudomonadota > Gammaproteobacteria > Methylococcales > Methylomonadaceae > CAIQWF01. The sequence goes on from JAIFMS010000056.1 coordinate 11,350, forward strand.
TGTCTTAACAGTAATGCAATAGTTATGCCAAAATAGCAAGCACTGAGAACAGGTTTGGGGGAAATTAAGATGCTAAGAAGAGAAATAATCGTTTAAAAAACGAACGCCCTCCTTTTGTCAAGGAGGGCTGGGTGAATTGCAAAATTATGGGGTTTAAAAAGGAAACAAAACGTTTTTTTTACAGCAACAATCGCCGCACATCATTCAAATAAGTACACAAGGCTGCCATGAAACGCGCCCCTTCTGCCCCATCAATCACGCGATGGTCATAGGTTAAATCTAACGGTAACAGCAAACGCGGTACAAATTCCTTGCCATTCCAGACAGGTTTCATCGCCGCGCGGGTCACGCCTAAAATCGCCACTTCAGGCGCGTTCACAATCGGAGTAAATGCCGTACCACCGATGCCGCCTAAACTGGAAATAGTCATACACCCGCCCTGCATATCCGCAGGGGTTAATTCCCCTTTGCGGGCTTTGGCACTTTTTTCAGCCAATTCTATCGCCAGTTGCGCCAGTCCTTTTTTATCCACATCGCGAATCACAGGCACAACCAAGCCATTGGGGGTATCCACCGCAATGCCAATATTGAAAAACTTTTTCAAAATCAGGCTGTCACCCTCAGGCGATAAGGAACTATTAAAGGTTGGAAATTTTTGTAGCGCGGCAACCAAGGCTTTCATAATAAACAACAACCCTGTCAATTTGACCTCATTGCCTTTTTCACTATTTAACGCCACCCGAAATGCTTCCATTTCAGTTATATCGGTTTCGTCATGATAAGTGACCATCGGTAAATTTAACCACACTCGCCCTAAATGTTGTCCTGTTAGCCGTTTGATTTTACTTAATGGCAAGGTTTCCACTGCGCCAAATTTAGTAAAATCAACGGCTGGAATCGCAGGAATGCCACTTCCTTGACTGATAGGGGCGGCAGATTGTGTTGTGGTGACAATTTTCTTGATATGGGCGACCACATCTTCTTTTAAAATCCGTCCCTTTCGCCCTGTTCCGAGTTTAATGGTATTAATGTCTACCCCTAATTCACGCGCATAATGGCGAATCGCAGGGCTAGCGTGGGCAGGCGTATCAGGCACGGAGATAGTTTCAGAAGCAGGAGTAACCACCGAAATTACAACAGGTTGCGGTGTAGCAACAGGCGCAACTATTTCGGGTTCAACGGGTTTAGCAGGCGCGGCAACAACAGCCACCGCTGTTTTATCAACAGAGCTTGCTGCGCTGGTTTCTTCAGCCGTTATCGTAGCAATCAAACTGCCTTCGGACACTTTATCACCGACTTTGACATGAATTGCCTGCACAACGCCTGCGGCACTGGCGGGTAAATCCATGCTGGCTTTATCGGTTTCCATGACCGCTAAGGATTGTTCTAGCGTTACTGTGTCGCCAACCTGAATTAGCAATTCAATAATTTGAACATCCGCCACGCCACCAATATCGGGTACTTTAATTTCAATTGAAGAAGTCATTTTTATCCTATTTGTTTAAATTAACCAAGGCGCGGTACGGTCTGCCTTAATCGCGTATTTAACAATTGCTTGCTCAACATTGGCCAAATCAAATTCACCTAAATCAGCCAAGCTTTTTAACGCTGCAATCGTAATGTAATAACGGTCAACTTCAAAAAACTGCCGTAAATTTTCCCGCGTATCCGAGCGACCAAATCCATCTGTGCCTAACACCGTGTAAGAAGCGGTTTGCACAAAAGCCCGAATTTGCTCGGCAAAGGCGCGGGTATAATCACTTGCCGCAATCACAGGGCCATTAATCGCTTGCAGACATTGGCTAACGTGTGCCAGTTTTGCAGGTTGGGTAGGATGCAAGCGATTCCAGCGTTCACATTCATAACCATCACGCGCCAATTCAGTAAAACTTGGACAGCTCCACAAGTCAGATTCAACTCCCCAATCCTCGCGCAGCAAGTGCGCCGCCGCTTCGACTTCTCTAAAAATCGTACCTGACCCTAACAGCTGTACACGCGGGAATTGGTTCGCATTGCCTTTTTTAAATAAATACATCCCTTTTAAAATATCCGCTGCCGCATTCTCAGGCATGGCAGGTTGCTCATAATTTTCATTCATCACTGTGATGTAATAAAAAATATCTTCCTGTTCAACATACATTCGTTGCAAGCCATCTTGAATAATCACCGCTAATTCATACCCATAAGTGGGGTCATAACTTTTACAATTGGGAATGGTGGCAGACATTAAATGGCTATGTCCGTCTTCATGTTGCAAACCTTCGCCATTGAGTGTGGTGCGCCCTGCGGTTCCACCTAATAAAAAACCACGGGTACGTTGGTCAGCCGCAGCCCAGATTAAATCGCCCACCCGCTGAAAGCCAAACATGGAATAGAAGATGAAAAATGGAATCATCGGCACACCGTGGGTGGAATACGCCGTCCCTGCGGCAATCCAATCACACAAGCCGCCCGCTTCGTTAATGCCCTCTTGCAGCACTTGCCCGTGTTTGTCTTCTTTATAAAACATCAGTTGGTCGGCATCTTGCGGCGTGTAAAGTTGTCCGACTTGTGACCAAATTCCCAATTGGCGAAACATTCCTTCAATGCCAAAGGTGCGCGATTCATCAGGCACAATCGGTACAATACGCGAACCAATCGCTTTATCTTTTACTAGCACATTTAAGATACGCACAAAGGCCATTGTAGTGGACGATTCATGCCCTGCTTTGCCGCCTTCAAGTAAACTTTTAAATGCGCTTAAGGGTGGAATTTCTAAACTTTCAGCTCTGGTACGTCGTGCGGGTAAATAGCCGCCCAAATCTGCGCGCCGTTGTTTCATATACAACAGTTCTTTTGAATCGGGGGCAAATTTTAAATACGGTAAATGCGGCAATTGGTCATCGGTAACAGGTAAGTCGTAGCGGTCACGAATTCTGCGAATCGACTCAGGACTCATTTTCTTTTGTTGGTGGCTGGTATTTTGTGCTTGCCCTGAATCGCCCATTCCATAGCCTTTGATGGTTTTGGCTAAAATAACCGTAGGTTGTCCTTGATGCGTCGCGGCGGCTTGATAAGCGGCAAAAACTTTTTGTGAATCATGTCCACCGCGATTGAGTTCCCAAATATCTTGGTCGGTATAATCGGCAACTAAGGCTTGTAATTGCGGGGTGTTGAAGAAAAATTGCCGCACATACGCGCCATCTTTAGATTTAAACGTTTGATAATCACCGTCTACACACTCCATCATCCGTTTACTAATCAAGCCTTCCGTATCCCGCTCAAGTAACGCATCCCAACGCCGTCCCCAAATCACTTTTAAAACATTCCATCCTGCGCCACGAAAACTGCTTTCTAATTCTTGAATAATTTTGCCATTGCCACGCACCGGTCCGTCTAACCGTTGTAAATTGCAGTTGACCACAAAAATTAAATTGTCTAATTTTTCCCGTCCTGCCATGCCGATTGCACCGAGTGTTTCAGGCTCATCTGTTTCACCATCGCCCAAGAATGCCCAAACTTTTCGCCCTTGGGTGTTGGTAAAAGCACGGTCTTCAATATAGCGCATAAAACGGGCTTGATAAATTGCCATGATGGGCCCTAAGCCCATTGAAACCGTTGGAAATTGCCAAAATTCAGGCATTAACCAAGGGTGCGGATAGGATGATAAGCCATTGCCGCCGACTTCTTGGCGAAAATTATCCATTTGTACTTCGGTTAACCTGTCAAGCAGAAAAGCCCGCGCATAATCACCTGGCGCAGAATGCCCTTGTACATAAATTAAATCACCGCCGTGCTGTTCAGAAGGGGCGTGCCAAAAATGATTCTGTCCCACATCATACAGGGTGGCAGCGGAGGCAAAACTGGCAATATGCCCACCAACATTGGTGTGTTTATTGGCGCGTAATACCATCATCATGGCATTCCAACGCACATAGGCGCGAATTTTGCGCTCAATCGTCATATCCCCTGGAAAGCGCGGTTGTTGCGCGACAGAAAGGGTGTTGAGATAAGCGGTATTGGCACTAAAAGGGATGTCTACCCCTGCGTGGCGTGTAACTGCCACTAATTGTTCAATTAAAAAACGCGCGCGTTCTTCACCTTCTGCTGCCAATACCGCTTGTAAAGCGTCAATCCATTCTTGGGTTTCTACCGGGTCAATATCATCTTGTCCAATAGTTATTGAGTGAACTCTAGTCATTGAGAAATCCTATGCTGTGCGGAAAGAGTGGGTTTAAACATAACAGGTGAGATTATAGCAAAGTGCTAAACTAAAACCCATTTTGTGGCAGTGTAACGCACGATTGCTATCGGTTGACTCTGCCTATTTTCTGATACAATAGAACCTTTGTGTCGTAAAGTAACTGCTTAAACGCAAACGTGGGTAAATCACACGTTCTTAGTTTCATTTGCACACTGACCTCTTTTATACCAATCATTTAACTAAAATACCGTGGATTTAAAACATATACGAAATTTCTCCATTATCGCGCATATTGATCATGGAAAATCAACGCTTGCTGACCGTTTTATTCAAATTTGTGATGGCTTGAGTGCGCGGGAAATGGAAGCACAAGTCCTTGATTCAATGGACTTAGAACGGGAGCGCGGCATCACCATCAAAGCTCAAAGTGTCACGCTAAACTACACCGCTGTTAATGGTGAAATCTATCAGCTAAATTTTATTGACACGCCAGGTCATGTGGATTTTTCTTATGAAGTTTCACGCTCACTTGCTGCCTGTGAAGGGGCGTTATTAATTGTCGATGCCGCCCAAGGGGTTGAAGCACAAAGCGTTGCCAATTGTTATACCGCGATTAACTTAGGCTTAGAAGTCATCCCGGTGTTAAATAAAATTGATTTACCCTCCGCCGAGCCTGAGCGGGTGATGGCAGAAATTGAAAGTGTGATTGGAATTCCAGCCGATGCCGCCCTGAAAATCAGTGCAAAAACAGGTTTGGGTGTGGAAGCAGTTTTAGAACAGTTAATTGAAGGAATTCCCGCGCCGTCAGGTGATGAGAATGCCCCCCTGCAAGCGTTAATTATCGACTCGTGGTTTGATAATTATTTAGGGGTGGTGTCCTTAGTTCGTATTATGAATGGTAGTTTGCGCAGAAAACAAAAAATTACGATTGTCTCGACAGGTAAATCGTTTATCGCTGAAAAAGTGGGGATTTTTACCCCTAAACGCCTCGAGCAGGAACAGCTCAATACAGGACAAGTCGGCTTTATCGTGGCAGGGATTAAGGATATTTTTGGCGCACCTGTCGGTGATACCATCACCTTAACCGACAATCCTTGCGCAGAAGCACTGACGGGTTTTGAAAAAGTGCAACCACGGGTTTTTGCAGGGCTGTATCCTGTAAGTGCCGATGCTTATGAATCCATGCGAGAAGCATTAAACAAACTGCGTTTAAATGATGCGGCATTGCAATTTGAACCTGAAACCTCGCAAGCCTTAGGGTTTGGCTTTCGCTGTGGCTTTTTAGGAATGCTGCACATGGAAATTGTGCAAGAACGCTTAGAGCGTGAATACGATATTGATTTAATCACCACCGCCCCGACGGTTATTTATGAAGTGCAAACCCACGGTGACGAAATATTGTTGGTCGATAATCCTGCAAAATTACCCGATGTTGGCACGATTACCGAAATCCGAGAACCGATTATTCGCGCCAATATTTTAGTCCCGCAAACCTATCTTGGCGGGGTAATTAATTTGTGTATTGAAAAGCGTGGGATTCAAAAAGATATGCAGTACACAGGCACGCAGGTTTCTTTGCATTATGAATTGCCGTTAAGTGAAGTGGTTTTAGATTTTTTTGATAGGCTAAAATCCATCAGCCGTGGTTATGCCTCGTTTGACTATGAATTTTTACGCTTTGACCCTGCGGACTTAATTAAACTGGATGTGTTAATTAATGGCGATAAAGTTGATGCGTTGTCGATTATTGTGCATCGGGATTTAAGTCAAAATCGCGGACGGGATTTAGTGGAAAAAATGAAAGATTTAATTCCCCGTCAAATGTATGAAGTGGCGATTCAAGCGGCGATTGGTTCTAAAATTATTGCCCGCTCCACCGTGAAAGCATTGCGTAAAAACGTGATTGCTAAATGTTATGGCGGTGATATTTCCAGAAAGAAAAAGCTGCTAGAAAAACAAAAAGCGGGTAAAAAGCGCATGAAACAAGTCGGAAATATTGAAATTCCGCAAGAAGCGTTCCTTGCCGTTTTACAAATTAACAAGGAATAGCCTCTTTCACGCACTCTTTTAACTTATAACTCTTTATAAACACTATGGATTTTGACTTTTCCCTTTTTTTAGTTATCGCAACTTTCGTCACAGGCGTGGTATGGGGTGGCTATCTACTTTATCTAAAACTTAATAAACGCGAGTTTGATGAACAAAATGAACCTTGGCCAGTCGAATACGCCCGCTCGTTTTTCCCCGTTGTGCTGATTGTATTAGTCTTGCGCTCCTTTTTGTTTGAGCCGTTTCGGATTCCTTCGGGTTCGATGATGCCAACGTTGTTGATAGGCGATTTTATTTTGGTTAATAAATTTACCTATGGGATTCGCTTGCCCGTTCTGCACACTAAAATTGTTCCGATGAACGCGCCTAAACGCGGCGATATCGTGGTGTTTCGGTTTCCTAAAGAACCCAGTGTTGATTACATTAAGCGGGTGATTGGTTTACCGGGTGATAAAGTCGCTTATTATCAAAAAAAGCTGACTATTAATGACCAACCGATTAATCAAGTTTCGCTAGGCAATTATGCCAATGTTAGTGAAGATGAAGACCCCGCTGCGATTGAAGAAGTGTCTGAAAATTTAATTTCGCTTGAACATGGGATTTTAATTAATCATGCGCAACCGACAGTGGAAGGGGAATATATTGTTCCTGCGGGACACTATTTTGTGATGGGCGATAATCGCGATAACAGTAATGACAGCCGTTATTGGGGAACTGTGCCTGAAGAAAACTTAGTCGGCAAAGCGTTCTTTATTTGGATGAGTTGGAATAGCGACAACAGTGGAATAGGGTTTAACCGCATTGGCACTGTACTCAAATAGTTTTTAAGTTTACATAAACCGTTATTTTTTAATGTTTAGGAGAAAAAAATGCGTTATATCTCGAAAAATCAACAAGGAATGACCATGATTAGTCTGTTGTTTCTGTTAGCAGGCATCGGCACGGTGGTTTTACTGTTTTTAAAAATTGTCCCTGTTTACATGGATCATGGCAAAGTCGTTAGTGCGCTGGAAGGCTTAAAAAGCATGAAAGACATCGAAACTCAAAGTAAAGCCGAAGTTCTGACTAGCTTGTCAAAACGTTTTACCGTTAATTCGGTCACAGGGATTAATACAGAAAAAGATATTATCGTGACTAAAAATGGTGACCAGTTAAAAGTGCAAATAAAATACCAAGTTGAAGTGCCTTTAGTCAGTAACTTAAGTGCGTTAATAAAGTTTGATGACGAGATTGAAGCTGGAAAATAGTGATAAAAAATCCTAAAAATTTGGCTCAATCCTTAGGATTGTGCTTTAAAGAAGAAAAACTTTTGGTCAACGCGCTCACACATCGTAGTATGGGCGCGAATAACAATGAACGCCTAGAATTTTTGGGCGACTCCATTTTAGGGTTTGTCATTGCCCAGCAGCTTTATGAAACCTTCCCTACCGCCAGCGAAGGCGCGTTAAGTCGTTTAAGAGCGAGCTTGGTCAATCAAGATTCCTTAGCCTCACTGGCACGCAAACATCAAATTGGAGATTATTTGATTTTAGGTTCAGGCGAATTAAAAAGCGGCGGCTTTCGACGTGACTCGATTTTATCTGATGCCATAGAAGCGATTATTGGTGCTTTATTTAAAGACCAAGGTATTGAAGCCTGTCAACGCTGGATTTTAACTTTATTTGCTGACAAATTAGCCGCCCTTAGCGCGGATAACTGGAAAAAAGACCCCAAAACCCAATTGCAAGAACTGATGCAAGCGCACGGTGTTGAATTGCCTGATTATCAGTTAGTCACCATGACTGGCGCACCCCATACGCAACTGTTTAAAATTACTTGTAAAACCCCATTAGCCGATGCGATTTGTGAAGGGGTGGGTGGTTCACGCAAAAAAGCCGAACAATCGGCTGCTGAAAAAATGCTCGCTCTATTAGAAAGGGAAAAAAAATGAAATGTGGCTACGTTGCCTTGATTGGTCGTCCCAATGTGGGCAAATCAACACTGATGAATCATCTGTTAAAACAAAAAATCAGTATTACTTGCAGAAAACCACAAACCACCCGCCATCGGATTTTGGGCATTAATACAACCGAGCAAGGGCAAGTGATTTATATGGATACCCCAGGGATGCACGCCAGTGAAAAACGCGCCTTGAATCGTTATCTTAATCGCACGGCTGACACCACACTAATGGGGGTGGATGTGGTGGTTTGGTTGCTTGATAGTCCGCAGTTTCAAGACTATGACGAGGAGATTTTTAAAAAATTAGCCCATGCTGACTTACCCGTTATTTTGGCGGTAAACAAAGTAGATAAGGTAAAAGATAAAAGCGTGTTAATGGCTTTTTTTACGCAAGCCAAAGAACGTTACCCGTTTGCGCAAATCATTCCTGTCTCGGCTCTAAAAAGCACCAATTTATCTGAGCTTGAAACCGCGATTATGGCACTTTTGCCAGAACGCGATGCCATTTATCCAGAAGACCAAATTACTGACCGCAGTGAACGGTTTTTAGCCGCTGAAATTATCCGCGAAAAACTTACTCGTCGGTTAGGGGCGGAATTGCCTTATGCGTTGACCGTGGAAATTGAACGGTATGAAGAATTACCCACGATTACTAAAGTGTATGCCATTGTGTGGGTTGAGCGGGATAGTCAAAAAAATATTGTGATTGGTAAACAAGGTGAGTTATTAAAAAAAGTCGGTACAGATGCCCGGTTTGATATTGAAAAATTAATTGATCAAAAAGTGTATTTGGCTCTTTGGGTTAAAGTCAAATCAGGTTGGTCGGATAGCGAACGGGCGTTGCAGAGTTTAGGGTTTGGGGATTTGTAATGGCTGTTATGGCGTTGCACGAGTGGTTATATGAGTCGGCTAAAATTTTATAGCTAAAACAACCTGTTAAGCGGTCTTTGCTTGACTACTTGATAGGTTTCACCGCATCAGCCGTAGCCTAGTTTAGCGCAAGTTACAAATTTTATTTGAGAGGATTGAATACATTTATTCCCGAAATCCTCGACGTTTCGAGTTAAAACGGTTACACCAAAATACAAAACGGTGGCAGCAATAACAGCATCATCGAGCGATATTTTTCGTTGTTGCCGTAAAGTAATCCAGGGCAAGCGCATATAAATAGCCAAAATAATCAACAGCTTATATGAATATTAGTAACAAATTAAGCACTTGTCTATGATAGTTTTAACGTAAGTAATCATATTTTGGGGAATATAACAGGCTTGAAAATTTACACTGAGAAACACTGTGTCAATATATTGCAAAATTTATTGATATTTAAATATAAAACTTTACATTATATTATTAGACTCTTTGGGTGGTATTTTTTAAAATGTCAGAGAAATACCTCGATATTTTTTCAAATATTGCAGTTATGACTTGACTTTGTGGGAAGTGAATATGAAAGTGAATTGTTTTTCTGCACGTTTAGCGGTGGCTGTCCTCTTATGGATAAGTTACGCTGGGCAAAGTGTCAATGCGGCAAGTGATCATTTAATGCTGGCTGAAAATAACAAAACGGTTGTGATTATTCAAACAGATGAGGATAGTCGCAATCAACAAGACAATAACAGGCGAATCCATCAGAATAACCAGGATAATCGGGATAATCGGGATAATTACGATGACAAGCAGCGTGAACACGACCGCTTTCCACGCAACAATCATCAAGATAAGTCCTATCGTCAGGATGATGACCGCTATCGTAAGGACAGACCGCAATACCAGCAGTACAGAAAACACCAAGACAATTATGAACACAGACCTCATCACAGAAAGCGTCATACTCGTTGAGACGTTTATACCCACCCTACCTTTTTAAAAAAGGCTAGGGGGGAAATCTCATGCCAGAGCTTACTCTTTACAGGTTGCAGGAGCAAAACCATCTGCCCAATTATTTAGCAATAGTTTTTTTGCCTTAACCTTAAACGGTTTTTTGTTTTTAGTCGCAGCCCCTGTTATAAAATCAACTTCACAGCTCATTTCAGCATCAGGTTTTAAGGTGTCAATGCTATCGTAACTTAAACCTGCAATAACAAACTCTGCCTCTTTATTATAAATAACGGTCAGTCGTTGATGCCAACGGTTTCGCCCGATTGCATCGTTTTCAGAATAAATATACAAGGCGTTGTCTTTAGGTAGTGACTGTAAATAAGGCTTAGTTCCTGCTAACGCCCCCGTCCAAATCACATTTTTTTTGTATAACTTAAGCTCCATCTCTCCTTCGGCTTTATTAAGATAGATATACAAATCGGCTTGATCGCCTGATCTGAGCAAAATGGCAGAATCCAGTAATTTATCGGCATTCCAATCCCCTGTCACCACACTTAAAATAGGAGGGTTATCGGGTAAAACAACAGCCTCTGTTTTTTTTACGGTCTCAGCCGCAAAAACAGGCGTGTAGCAGAACAGCCCAACGCATAGCAACAGTGTGTAATTAATTAGCCACTGCCCCTTTAATTTATTATTGTTCATTATGAAACCTATTGTTATAGTTTAATACGCTAGGCGTATTATTTAAGGATTGCAAAAGGATTATTACGCAACGGTGGTTGATTTGTCCTACTTTTTATTTCACTACTTGAATCTTTTTTCATGGATAGGGCAATCCGTTTTCTAGCAACATCAATTTCTAGCACCTTGACTGTTACTAACTGCCCTGTTTTCACAATTTCACGCGGGTCTTTGACAAAGGTATCCGCTAAATGCGAAATATGCACCAAGCCATCTTGATGGACACCAATGTCCACAAACGCGCCAAAATTTGCCACATTCGTGACCACTCCAGCAAGTCTCATGCCGATTTGTAAGTCAGCCAGTGTTTCTACCCCTTCTTTAAACTGCACACTTTTAAACTCAGGGCGCGGATCACGTCCTGGTTTTTCTAATTCTTGCAAAATATCTGTGATTGTTGGCAAACCAAACTCCGCTGTCACAAATTCTTCAGGATTTAAATGGCGCAAAACTTTACTTTGTCCCATCACATCCTGCATGGATTTACCCGTTTTAGCAAGAATTGCCTGCACAACAGGGTAAGCCTCAGGATGGACTGCGGACGCATCCAACGGATTCTCACCCCCCATAATCCGCAAAAACCCCGCCGCCTGTTCATAAGCTTTTTCGCCTAAACGTGGCACTTTTTTTAATTGGCTGCGGTGGGTAAAAGCCCCTTCCAAATCACGAAAAGCCACGATATTTTCACTCACTGTCGCAGATAATCCAGAGACTTGTTTTAATAATGCCGCTGAAGCCGTATTGACATCCACACCGACTGCATTCACACAATCTTCAACCACCGCATTTAAACAGCGTGCCAATTGAGTTTGATTCACATCGTGTTGATATTGTCCTACCCCAATTGCCTTGGCTTCAATTTTTACCAGCTCGGCTAGCGGGTCTTGCAAACGCCGCGCGATAGAAACCGCACCACGCAAGGAAACATCCAAGGCAGGAAATTCTTTGGCTGCCAACTCTGAAGCCGAATAAACCGACGCACCCGCCTCTGAAACCATCACTTTTTGAAATTTTAAATCGGGGTGACGTTTCATCACATCCGCCACCAATTGATCGGTTTCTCGTGAGGCTGTGCCATTGCCAATACTCACTAAATCAACCTGATACTGTTGAATTAATTTGGCTAGCAAAGCAATGGACTCATCCCACTGTTTCCGAGGCGGATGTGGATAAATCGTGTCGGTGGTTACTAATTTTCCTGTGGCATCCACTAGCGCAACTTTTACCCCCGTGCGAATCCCTGGGTCTAAGCCGAGTGTGACTTTTGCCCCCGCAGGCGCGGCTAATAACAAATCGCGTAAATTATGTCCAAAAACTGCAATGGCTTCGGTTTCAGCCGCTTCCCGCAAGCGTTGTTTTAAGTCTAAATCAATTCGGGTCAGTAATTTAACTTTCCAAGCCAAACGCGCGGTTTCTGCTAACCATTTATCCGCAGGGCGCGTGGTATTGTGAATTTGTAAATGCTGCATCACTAACCCCGTTGCATAATGCAAGGCGTGTTCTTCATCACGACCTGCTGATAAATGCAAGTGTAAAAATTGTTCATGCCAACCGCGAAAAATAGCTAACGCACGGTGTGAAGGAATTGTAGTCAGGGCTTCGGTGTAAGCAAAATAATCTTTAAATTTTTCGGCGACTTGCTCTTTATCTTTAACAACGGTTGCGTGCAATACGCTCTGCTCCCATACCCATTCGCGCAACTGCGCTAATAACCCCGCCGCTTCACTGACCCGCTCCATGATAATGTGCCGCGCACCGTCTAAAGCAACTTGACTATCGGCAATTCCTTGTTCCACATTACAATACTGAAGGGCAATTTGCTCAGGCATTAAAGTTCTATCCTGCAATAACGCATCAGCTAAAGGTTCTAAGCCTGCTTCCCGTGCTTGTTGGGCTTTGGTGCGGCGTTTGGGTTTAAACGGTAAATACAAATCTTCTAAAAAAGTTTTACTCACCGCTTGCGCAATGGCTTGGGCTAATTCTGGGGTGAGTTTACCTTGATTTTCAATGCTCTCTAACACAACCGCCCGCCGACTATTTAACTCACGCAAATATCCCAGCCGTTCTTCAATCAAGCGCAATTGCGTATCATCCAAACTCTGGGTGGCTTCTTTGCGATAACGGGCAATAAACGGCACACTCGCGCCCTCATCCAATAATTTTACCGCCGCTTGCACTTTCCCCGATGCCACAGCTAATTCATTTGCAATCTGTAAAATAACGTCCATTTTTTTACTCACTCTGCCAAAATAAAAGTCCATTGTAGCAGCTTGTACGACCATCATAAATTACAAAAAATGACACTAATCTATTACAATTGCCCCTAGTTTATTTTTTAAACGCTAAACACTAGCATTCTATGTTAGTCCATCATTGAATGCAGAAAAAACAGAGGAATTTATGCTTAAGACAGCTCTTTTAGTCGGGACACATTCAGGTTGTGGAAAAACAACCGTTATGTTGGGTTTGTTGCAATATTTTAAAGTGAAAAAACAAGCCGTTGCGGCTTTTAAAGCAGGTCCTGATTATCTTGATCCGCTTTGGCATCAAGCCATTACCAACCAGCCCTCTTACAATTTAGATACGCAAATGATGGGGGCGGAAGCCTGTCGCGAACAGCTGACCAAGCAAGCGCAAAATGTTGAATTAGCTTTAATTGAAGGCGTGATGGGTTTATTTGATGGACGCGCGGGGGTAGGCGGCATGGGGTCTAGTGCCGATTTGGCAAAAGAATTGGGGATTTCGGTCATTTTGATTGTCGATAGCAAAGGGATGGCAGGTTCAATTGTGCCGTTAGTAATAGGTTTTTGCCAATGTGCTGAAAAAATGGGCTTTAGTATTTCAGGCATTATTGGCAATCGCGTGGGCAGTAAGCATCATGCACAAATTTTGCGTGATTTATTAAAATCATATCAATTACCGCCGCTGGTTGCATGGTTAGAACAAAACGCCCCTGTATTGCCCGAACGGCATTTAGGCTTAAAACGCCCTGAAGAAGTGGATGTGCCTAATTTTTTGCCTGTTTTTCATGTTGAAGACAATTTGCTAGCAAAATCGTTTACCGCCTTACCCGTGCAACAACCTGCAATAGCCCTTCATCCACCTTTATTAAAAGGCAAAACCATTGCCATTGCCAAAGACCCCGCCTGTTGTTTTATTTATCCTGCCAACGTCAATTGGTTGAAAGAAGAAGGCGCGGAAGTGCAGTTTTTTTCATTGCTAGGGGGAGAACCTGTGCCAAAAAAAGCCGATGCGTTATGGCTACCCGGTGGCTATCAAGAGCTGTATGCCGAAGCGTTAGCGCAATCAAAAAGCTGGGAGTCGTTGCGTGAATTTATTATTGACAACAAACCTGTTTTAGCCGAATGCGGTGGGGCAATGATTTTGGGAAAATATCTCGTGGATTTAGAAGGCAAAAGCTGGCCAATGGCGGGGATTTTTTCTTATGGTTCAGTGATGGAAAATAAACTGATGTCGCTCGGCTATCGGGATGAAGAAAGTGGAATGCACGGGCATGAGTTTCACTACTCGCGCCGGGTCGATGTTGCAGGTTTAATTCCTTGTTTTAAAGTCAAAAAAGGCGATAGAGGAGCGCGATTTAGAAATGTTCGCGCCTCCTATATTCATTGGTATTTTTCCAGTGCGCCGCAACAAATGGCAGAGTGGTTGTCTTGAAATTGCAATAGGTAGAAAAATGAATTTGCGACTAAATGTCAATTTGGATTGACAAAAACAAAGCATTCTTTAAAGGAGACTCTCTAAATGTTAAATACCGCAGCAAAATTAAAAATCAGTCTTGAAGATTATTTAGAAGGTGAACTTATCAGCGACATTAAATATGAATATATTAATGGTGCAGTTTATGCCATGGCGGGTGCGAAGCGAGCGCATAATATGGTTGCTGGTAATATCTTTGCAGCTTTGCATAATCATTTACGCGGCACACCTTGCCAAGTATTTAATTCCGATATGAAAGTCGGCATTTTAACTGCAACGGATGATATTTTTTATTATCCCGATGTGCAGGTCAGTTGCGAACGGCACGGGCATTATTATCATACTACCGAACCAAAATTGGTGGTTGAGGTATTTTCAAGTGAGACAAAGCGCGTAGATAAAGTAGAAAAGTTTTACTTTTATCGCAAATTAGCCAGCTTAGAAGAATATGTGTTGGTGGCACAAGATTGTTTGCGGGTGGAGATTTATCGTCGCCGCAATGGTTGGGATGTAGAATTATTAGGCGAGGGACATAGTTTTCAGTTGGAGTCAGTAGGGTTGGCTTTAACGGTGGCTGATGTTTATCAGGATGTTGAGTTTTAAAAATTAAAGAAGATTATTTATGTACAGCTAGCAAGGTAAAAAATGCCAGTTATTTCTTATTTTTTTGGTATTTATATTCGGATGTATCAAGATGACCATAACCCGCCGCATTTTCATGTGGAATATCAAGGTCATCAAGCTTTAATGGCGATTGAAACGGGTGATATTTTAGCAGGAAAGTTGCCTAATAAAGCGGTTAGATTGGTTCGTGAATGGGCAAAAGAGCATCAAGAGGAGTTGCTAATAAATTGGGATTTAGCGGTGGCTTTAAAATCATTAAATCGTATTTCAGGAGCAGATAATGATTAAAATTATTCAAGCAGAGTATTTACAGAAACGGGTTTTACGGGTGTGTTTTTCAGATAATTCTTACGGTGATTATGATTTGCAGCCGTTGATTGATAAAAAAACAGAATTGACTTTGCCTTTAAAAGATGAGTTTTATTTTAAGCAGTTTTTTTTGGAATTGGGGGCGTTGGGTTGGCGCAATGGTTTGGAGTTAAGTCCTGGGAATATTCATCGAAAGTTAGCCGAGCAGCAGTTATTGTGTTATGAGGTGAAAGCGGCTTAAACGGTGGCTGATGTTTATCTGGATGTTGATTTTTAAGGAGTCAAAATGAAACTGGTGACCTTTAAAGAATGGACTTTAACGCAATTAGAAGAATCTTTTGGATTATCTCAACTATGGGAATCTGATTTATTGCAACAATGGGAAAATAACTCAGTTCAGATAAATGATATAGAAAAGGGATTATTACTACAGCTACAAAAATCGTTAAAACGTGGTGGGCGTTCTTGGAATGAAGTGGAATTAGAGAATAAGTTTATTAGTCCTCTGATTATGCTAACTGATATTGATGATGAAAAAATCGGTTATTTTTTAGAGCGTTCATTGTCTGGCATTATTGGCGATTATGAAGTGTCTGGTATTGTGGATGGCATGATTGCGACAGGGATTCGTGAACCTCATACGCCGTATTTTTGTTTGCATGAATATAAACGCAGTGTTGAAAATCAGGGTTCACCGGATGGGCAAGTCTTAGCGGCAATGTTGGTCGCACGAGAACAAAATCAGAATAAATGTCCGATTTATGGTTTGTTTGTCGTGGGTTTAGTTTGGAACTTTATGGTTTTAAATGGCAATGACTATTGTATTAGTCGAACTTTTATTGCCGATAATGATGATATTTTTACCATTTTCAAAATGATGAAAGCGTTAAAGCAGATTATTTATGCAGAAATATGAAAATAGAATTTGACCTTGTTAAAAATGCCAAAAATATTGCAGAACGTGGATTGAATTTTGAGCAAGTAGCAGAGTTTAATTTTGAAACAGCTCAGTTTACCATTGACGGGTGAAATCTTATGAAACTTAATCCAGAATTAATGGATGCTGAAAATCCAGAATGGACAGATGAGGATTTTAAAAATGTGATACCCTTTAGTGAATTGCCTAAATCGTTGCAATCATTATTAAGTGGAAAAGTAGAGGCACGAGAAACATCGGTGACAATGAATTTAAGTGTTGATGTGTTGCAAGCTTTTCAGGCAATGGGAACGAATTGGCAAATGCAACTTAATAATGCTTTGCGAGAGTGGTTGGCAGAGCATTCCGTTTAAATTTGACGGTGACGGATGTTTATCAGGATGTTGAGTTTGAGGAGTAAAAATGAAAAAAACAGGTTATGGCACGGGGATATTTACGATTGAGAATTTTCTTTCACCTGAAGAATGTATTGATTACATCCAAATGAGTGAAACAATTGGTTATGAAGAAGCCGAAATAATTACTCGTGAAGGCTCTCAAATTCGGAAAGAAATTAGAAATAATGATCGTATAATATTTGATGATGAAAAATTGGCAACCTTTATTTTTGAAAAAGCTAAAGATTTTTTACCTGAGGATTTGGAAGATT
>JAIFMS010000085.1 GCA_020048335.1 Methylococcaceae bacterium
TGATTAAATAATGAAAATTAGCGATAATACCGCCGTTTGAATCGCGCAATTTTAACAGAGTTTTACTCTTCTCGTAGACAAAACAGGATAATTTCGATGTATAAAACCTTACCTGAAATCGTTGCCGCCGTTGATTTAGGCTCAAATAGTTTCCACATGATTGTCTGTAGTTTAACGGGTGGAAAACTACAAACCATTGATAGTTTAAAGGAAATGGTGCGGCTGGCAGCAGGCTTAGACAGTGATAATAATTTAGATGATGATACCCAACAGCGGGCTTTGGCTTGTTTGGCACGTTTTGGTGAGCGAATTCGTAATTTTCCCGCCGAAAATGTGCGTGTTGTGGGAACAAATACGTTGCGAATGGCGAAAAATTCGGCACAGTTTGTGTTAAAAGCCGAGCAAGCTTTAGGTCATACCATTCATATTATTGCGGGTGTAGAAGAAGCACGACTTATTTATCAAGGGGTTGCCAATAGTTTAAGCAGCAATGCCAATACCCGCTTAGTGATGGATATAGGCGGCGGTAGTACCGAATATATTATTGGGATGGATGATAAACCGTTGACCAAAGAAAGCCTGAATATGGGCTGTGTTACCTTAAGTCATCGATTTTTTCCCAATGGTGAACTCTCTAAAAAAGCCTTTAAAGAGGCGGTATTATTAGCTGAACAACGGTTAGAGCCGCATCAAGATACGTTTAATCGCAGTCAATGGGATGAGGCAATTGGTGCATCTGGCAGTTTAAAAGCGATTCGTAAAGTCTTAAAGGCAACGCATTGGAGTAATAATGGCATTACCCGCGAAGGGTTGGAAAAATTAGTTGAGTCTATTTTAGACTACGACCATGTTAGCCAAATTGATTTACCTGAGCTAAATGCTGACCGTTTACCCGTGTTTGTGGGCGGATTAGCCATTACCTATGCAACCTTTAAAATGTTAGGAATAGAGCAGATGACCATCTCGGATGGGGCATTGCGCGAGGGCTTAATTCATGATTTATTGGGGCGGATTTATAATCGCGATGTGCGCTCAGAAACGGTGCAAACCTTAATGACCCATTACCATATTGATAAACATCATGCCCAGCAAGTGAAACAATCCGCCCAATATATGCTGGCACAAGTCAGCTTAAGTCGCACCCCTCAAGACCATGAAAGTATTGTGCAGTTTTTAGATTGGGCAGCGGATTTACACGAAATTGGGCGCGATATTGCCCACAGTCAGTATCATAAACATGGCTCAGCGCGACCAATTACTCTTAGCCACCTTAGTCCGCTCGCATCGGAAAAAAATAACCACCTCACTTTTCAAACAGTTGCCCGAACCTTGGAATTATTACACGCTCTTTTTAGTGATTATTCTACGTTTGGCCGTTGTTTTACATCGAAACCGCCATACGGTATTGCCTGAATTCACAATTATTCTGCATAAAAACAACGTGCAGCTTAATTTCCCCCCTGCTTGGCTTCAAGCGATGCCGCTGACCCGAGCCGATTTAACCTCAGAAGCGGACTATTTAGCCTTGGCAGGTTTTACATTAGAATTTTAACCTTTCTTACTGTTGTGATTTACCCGCCATTGAAAAAACTATTCAATGGCGCAACGCAACCACTCAGCACATTTTTAAAAAGCCCTTTTGTTACAAAATGTAGCACAAACTTGGCTTTGTGCCTTGGCTATTGTTACGCGCTATTAGGACGGTTAGACTTTTTTCGCTTAAGCCTAAAACTTGCCAAATGGAGTCTGGTCGTTATTTTTCTAGTGACGATGAGCGGTTTTTTTGCCCTGCATTTAGTCTTGTCTAATCAGCCTTTTGTTATCGCCCCTTATGTGCTGTCACATGATGAACGTAAACGTGCCAAAGCGATTTTCAAACAACTGAAAACCAGTCAAAAACCCGTTGAACTGTTGATGTTAAGCGGTAATGATTTAAATAGTGGGATTAATTATTTATGCAATCGCTATATCTTAAGTGGTATTGATGTTGCGGTTGTCAACGAAACATTACATTTTACAGTGACGTTGGTATTACCTGAAAATGGAATTGGGCGTTATCTCAATATCCGTTTTGCCTTAAATTATCCTTATCAACTCAATAATCTTTCAGGGTTGCAAATAGAAAATATAACGGTTTCAGATAAAGTCATGCCATTATTGCTCAATAAACTGATTCATTACCGCTCCTTTTCCCATTATTACTTATTAATTAAACAACATATTGCCGGAATTCGGGTTGAAGAGAATCAAGTCATTATTAGCTATTTACCACATCCTTTATTCCCATTAACAAAAGAACGGCAAGCCATTGAGTTTTATCAAAACCAGATTGTGCAGTTGCTTAACACGCTACCTAATAATGAGAGCTTATCGCTGACTTCATTGCTCAAGCCGTTATTTAAAATAGCCTATCAACGTTCAACCGCGCAAACAGCGTTGCGGGAAAATAAAATTGTGATGATGGCACTCAATGAATACATTAATCGTAAAGAATTGCAACGCTATTTGCCGTTTGCATTGCCTTTTTCAGCGAGCAGCAATTATACCGTTCGATTTTATGGGCGAACCGATTTACCTAAGCATTTTGCAACCTCAGCGGTACTCGCCATGACCTCCAATAGCGCGGTGGCGTTTGCCCTAGGGGTAGAAAAAGAATTGCGTGACCGCGATGCCAAACACGGCAGTGGCTTTAGTTTTGTGGATTTAGCCAGTGATAAAGCGGGGATAAAATTTGGGCAATCCGCAATTGCCAATTTACAAAGTGCGCGGCAGTTTCAATTAAAAGTGCTGCGCCTTGAAAATGACGCAGCGTTTATACCAGCGATTGAAAATTTACCTGAAAACCTGCATACCGATGACTTTATGGCGCAATTTGAGTCGCTTAACAGTGCCGCTTATCAGGCAATTGTTGATGATATTGACACGCGAGTTGCGCAACTGCCATTTTATCAAACACCGTAACCTATTGATTTACCAATAATAGCCCTTCTCGCGCCGTTAAGGTTAATTCCAGCATTTGCTGAGTGGCAACAACTTTTTCTCCTGTCAACGCATTACAAAAAACTAACTCAGGATAGAGCAGTTTTTTTAAAGGAATCTTCAACGTATTGACGGCTTCATTATTATTAAATGCCACAATCACGGTTTCGCCTTGATATTGCCGCGCATAAACTAATATTCCTCCCGATGCAATCAATAAGGGAATCCGCGTACCTTTATAACAAGCAGGATGCGCCTGACGAAAATGAATCAGTGCGCTATAAAAGCTCAACAGTTCCTTATTTTGTTTCTCATCTTCCCATAACATCGGGACACGCGAGGCTTCATGCACATCAACATCGCCTTGATGCACATCCCATTCTTGTTGCAAACCAATTTCAGTGCCGTAATAAACAATGGGCGGCGCGGTTTGGGTAAATTGACATAACGCTGCCATTTTTAAGCGGCGTAAATCCCCTTTTGCCGTCCATAAAAACCGATTCATATCATGGTTGTCTAAAAAAGTGGGCAATAAAAAGTCTTTGTCAGGAAAAAATAAATCGTGGGCTTTCAAAAAATGCTCAAAACTGGGCGCGTCTATCGAATCAAAAATGAAAAAATTGCGTACTTCATGTACCCAAATAAAATCCAATACCCCGTCTAGTCGCCCTTGGTATTGCGATAAAAAAGGCGAGGTTTCAGTAATTTCGCCGATAGTCAACGCATTGGGTGCCGTCGCTTTAATAATCGCCCGATAATCGCTCCAAAAAGTGGTCGTCACCCCTTGCGCATGATCCATCCGAAAACCGTCTATTCCCACTTCTTTTAGCCAAAACTGCGCACTTTCAATCAGATATTCACGCGCCGCAGGGCAATTGGTATTCATCTTAGGCAAGGTTTGTACGGCAAAAAAAGCCTCATAATGATGCGGCCATTCCATAAAATAAAACCAGTCACGATAAGGACTCTCTTCATGGCTAATGGCGTGTTGAAAAAAAGCCAGTTCGCTGGAGGTATGATTCGGTACAAAATCAAGAATAATGTGCATTCCTAGCGCGTGAATTTCTGCCACCAGCATTTTCATTTCGTCCATCGTACCGAGGCGTGGATTTACGGCACGGTAATCACTCACGTCATAGCCATGATGCGTATTGCTGGGATAGCAAGGCGAAAGCCAAATCGCTGTTACCCCCAAATCATGCAAATAAGCTAATTTGTGCCGTAATCCTGCTAATGTCCCTCCAAGAATATCAGTAAAGACTTTTGTTTCACCGTTTCCATAGCTTAAAAAATCTTCGCCTGGCGTTGGATGAAAGCGGTCTAAAAAAACTTGGTAAAAAATGGCATCATGCGCCCAAGCGGGGGTTGTGGCATTATCCACATGATAGACAAAACGGGTTGCTGTGCCTGCCTCGGTGACATTTTTTCTTTCATAACTTTCCAAATTTGCCAAATCCTCTGGAAAAATAGAAAAACTTTCTACCTCATCATGTTTGTGCGCTGCTGAACTATCAGCAAAGTAAGCTTTTTGTTCTGTTTCAGACCACGCAAAAATAAAATAGGAAACGCGCGTGCCATCTGGAAAAGCGGGTAAAGTGGCCGAATAATGTTGTAAATAACCCCAAGTTGCTGCATTCCAACTTACATCCGATAAGGTTGCTTCAATCAATGTTCCTTTTATGCAGCTATAATAATTTTCGTCCCCTTTCATAGTATAGATAATCGGGTCGCCATCAATTGAATAAATCACATATAAATCATCTGCTAATATCTTTGAACCGACTGTAATATGTAAAGTAACAGCCTCACCCGGACGGGGATTTTGCGGCACAATTTTATTAGCGTGTTCTACTCCACAAGCAGCTTCTAGGATAAATTCTGCGGTTTGATAATCTATATTTTTGTAACTGGACATAGTCTTGAAAGTTGAGTAATGAGATATGACTTTATGTTTTAAGGCAAAATAAGCTGCTGTTTTTAAACTATTTTAGTTAACTTCGTTTGTTTTCCAGCTCTTCTAGTTCTGCTAAGATTGAAATGTGTTTTTCACTGGTTAAATCATACTGATTACAAAACCACAGCGAAGCAGCAGCGAGAATAATCATAAAAGGCCCATAACACAACCCCAGTTGAAATAGCGTGTTGGCTGGAATATCGGCCACTTTTACCTCTGCACCTGTTGGAAAATGAATAACATCCAGTAATAAACCCGCAACTAACGTCCCCACGCCATCTGAGCATTTACTGGCAAATGAACTGGCTCCAAAGAAAATACCCTCTTCACGCTTTCCCGTCGCTAGTGCGTGCTCATCTGTCACATCGGCTATCATTGAGCCAAAACTAACGGCTGCTTGCACTAAACTTAGCCCTTCACATACCCTAAATAAACTTAAAATCCAAAACACTTCTGGACTGGCATTTTCAGGAAACCAACCGATGAGTCGCAAACAGGTTGGCAAAATTAAAAAACCTATCCAAGCAATAACACTATAAATAACTGTATGCTTTTTATCAAAATGACTATGCAATAAAGGGGTGAAAAAACCTCCGCCTAAAATCCCTATAAAAATAACGCTGGAGACAATCGCAATTTCTGTGGTATTAAATTCCCAAAAAAAAGTCAGCATGAAAATATTAATATTATTAACAATTCCAACTAAGATATAAGAAATAATTAGGCTATATAATAAAGCCCGAAATGAGTTATTATTTAACGCAACCGATATTTTACTGAGATTGTGCTTAAACTCTTCCGCAGTGGAACGATTGTGTTTTTCAACAGGATTAATTTTTAATAAGCTTGGAATTTCTTTGCGCGTACCAAATACAGACAAGAACGTGCTGATAATGATTAATAGTCCAAGACAAAAGGCAAAAGGCGAATACGCTTCTGGATTCATTTGTCCATTGACAATGTCTTTAGTTGGAATAAAGAAAAATTGAAAGCCGATAATTAAGACAATAATCACGCCAATATTGGAAAAAGCATAGCGAAAACTCACTATTTTTGTTCGTTCTTGGCTATTTTTGCTTAATTCAGCTCCGAGTGAAAGATAGGGAACTTGAAATACAGAAGTCCAAAATCGGGTCATTATTGCAAATACGGTTAACCAAATCGCCAAGCCTAAATTTGAATGTTTTAATAACTCGGGGGGTGAAAAAAGTAAATAAAAGCTAATTGCCAACGGAATCGCTGAAACAAACATAAAAGGATGCCGTCGTCCCCATTTGGAATGCCATTGATCTGATACAATCCCTACCCAAAGATCAGCAAATGCGTCAAAAACTAACGCAATACACAACGCTGTACCTGTGTAATAGCCAGGAATACCTAATAATTGTGTGTAAAAAAAGAGGATGAATAAACTAAAGGAAATTTTTGTCATTCCTTCAGAAAGCTGTCCGATGCCATAGAAAAATTTGGTATGCAGCGGGATAAGGCGGGAGGACATAGCGGATTAACCTATCTTGTTAGGGTTCTGTGATAAGAAGGGCGAAAAGGGTGAACGGCATTTTCAAGTACCGATTCGGTTAAAGGAAACACAAGACTGTCTTCAACACCTACGATTTTCGGTGCTTTTCTATCCTCCCAAGTAAAGGAACGAAAAACAGCATCCCATAACACAATATCTGAACCATAATGTCCCGCTTCTGCATAGACAATGCTGTGGTGCAAACGGTGCGATTCAGGACTTGCAATCACATAGTTTAACCAACCTAAGCGCAGATTAATATTGGCATGAATAAAATAACCATGAATGCCTGTAAACATTCCAACAATAAAGAGAGATTCTTCTGAAAATCCAAGCAATAACAACGGTAATTGGCTGAAAATTGTTGAACCTATCACATCAAAGGAATGTACCACACTGTTATTTGCCAAATTTACTTTATTGGGAACATGATGAATGCCATGAATGCGCCAAAAAAATGCGGTGCTGTGTCCTAATCGATGAAAACTATAGCCTCCTAAAGTAGCAATCAGTAATCCTACCGCAATTTCTGTCCACAACGGCATTGCATT
>JAIFMS010000180.1 GCA_020048335.1 Methylococcaceae bacterium
AAATGAAGACGAATTTTAGTAGCTGTAAAAACAGGCAGTTTTGAAAAGCTATTTGTAATAATCAGGAGTACAAACTTAAGCTTGTACTCCATAAATCCATTACCCCACCCACAACCGCGCATTTCTAAACAACTGCAACCATGCCCCGTCTTCTTGCCAATCTTGCGGTTGCCAAGAATTTTGCACCGTTCTGAAACAGCGTTCAGGATGCGGCATCATAATAGTGAAACGTCCATCGGTTGTGGTTAAACCCGTAATCCCCTCGGGCGAACCATTCGGATTGGCAGGAAATGCGCTAGTGACGTTGCCATAATTATCCACATAGCGCAAGGCAACCAAAGCGTGTGCTTGGTCTTGTTCGGTAAACACCGCCCGCCCTTCACCGTGCGCAATCACTACAGGCAAGGTTGAACCTGCCATCCCTTTGAATAAAATAGAGGGCGATTGCGGGATTTCCACCATCGCAACCCGCGCTTCAAACTGTTCGGATTCATTGCGCATAAAGCTTGCCCAATGCTCTGCGCCTGGAATTAATTCTTTTAACCCTGCCAACATCTGACAACCGTTACAAACGCCTAACCCAAACGTATCCTCCCGTTGAAAAAACGCGCTAAATTCATGCCGCGCTTGACGATTAAATAAAATGGATTTTGCCCAACCGCCACCTGCGCCTAATACGTCACCGTAAGAGAAGCCACCGCAAGCGGCTAATCCGACAAACTCTGCTAAACTGACCCGCCCACTGATAATGTCACTAATGTGTACATCAACGCTGGTAAATCCTGCTTTATCAAACGCCGCCGCCATTTCCACATGACCATTCACCCCTTGTTCACGCAAAATCGCCACACGCGGACGGGCAGTTTGACTGATATGGGCGATGCTATTGTGATGCACGGCAAAGGTTAAATTCGCACTTAACCCTGGGTCATTATCATCGGCAATCTGCTCAAATTGTTGTTTGGCACACGCGGGATTATCGCGCAATGCCTGCATTCTATAGCTGACTTCTGACCACGTTTGTTGCAACACGGCACGGCTGTTTTGATAAATAATTTCTTCTGCGACACGAATCGTCAACGTTTGTTCAGGCACAACTTTAGCAACAAAACAACTACAGTGGATTAAACCGTTATCCGTTAAAATCGCCACAACATCGTCCACATCAGTCATTTTAATTTGCAAAACCGCGCCCAATTCCTCATTGAACAGTGCGGCAAGCGGGTCATTTCCTAACGCATCGAGAATCAAATCCACGCCTAAACGTCCAGCAAATAGCATTTCTGCAATCGTTGCTAACAAGCCGCCGTCCGAGCGGTCGTGATAGGCTAAAATTTTGCCTTCGCTGTTTAACGTTTGGATACTGTCAAAAAATGCAATCAGTTGTTGTGCATCATCCAAGTCAGGCGATTCGTTGCCCAACTGATTGTAAACCTGCGCTAATACCGAGCCGCCTAAACGGTTTTTGCCTGCCCCTAAATCAATCAGCAACAGCATACTGTCTTCATTTTTTAATTCAGGCGTGAGCGTTAAACTAATATCTTCCACAGGGGCAAACGCAGTAATAATCAACGACAGCGGCGAAGTCATGGTTTTTTCAACCCCTGCTTCTTGCCACACCGTTTTCATCGACAACGAATCTTTGCCCACAGGAATAGCAATTCCTAAAGCAGGACACAATTCCATTCCCACTGCTTTTACAGTGACAAAAAGAGCCGCATCTTCGCCTGCCGAACCTGCCGCCGCCATCCAGTTTGCCGATAATTTCACATCACCCAGCGCGTCAATTCGGGCTGCGGCGATATTGGTTAAGGCTTCTGCAATTGCCATCCGTCCTGAGGCGGGGGCGTTGATTAACGCTAAGGGCGTGCGTTCTCCCATTGCCATCGCTTCGCCAGTCAAGGCTTGAAAACCCGAAGCAGTGACCGCGACATCCGCAACGGGAACTTGCCAACGTCCGACCATTTGGTCGCGTGCCACTAAGCCTGTCACCGAACGGTCGCCGATGTGAATTAAAAAACTTTTATCCGCCACCGCTGGAAAAGACAGAACTCGTTTCACCGCTTCTTTTATCCGCCACCGCTGGAAAAGACAGAACTCGTTTCACCGCTTCTGCTATGTCAATAGATGTTGTATCCAGAGCAGGTAAATCGTGTTTTACACTAACGACATCCCGGTGCAAGGTAGGCGAATTACCAAACAGCACTGACATGGGTAAATCAACGGCTTTATTTTCCAATAACGCATCCGCAACGGTTAATTGTTCGTCTTGTGTGACTTCACCGATGACCGCATACAAACAGCGTTCGCGTTCACAAAATTGCTCAAATAAGGCTAAAGATTCAGGGGCAATGGCAATCACATACCGCTCTTGCGCTTCATTACACCAAATTTGCATCGGTGACATACCTAAATCGGCATTCTGCACCGCGCGTAATTGAAACACCCCGCCGCGTCCACAATCGTGGATAATCTCAGGCACGGCGTTGGATAAACCACCTGCGCCAATGTCGTGAATGGAAATAATCGGGCTGTTTTCGCCCAGCGCGTTGCAATGGTTAATCACTTCTTGGCAGCGGCGTTGCATTTCAGGATTTTCCCGTTGTACTGAGGCAAAATCCAATTCAGCCGCACTTTCGCCCGAGGTTTGCGAAGAGGCTGCACCACCACCTAAACCGATAAGCATTGCAGGCCCACCAAGGATGATAATCAACGCGCCTGCGGGAATCGGCTGTTTTTTCACGAGCATTGGACGAATATTGCCCATGCCGCCTGCAATCATAATCGGTTTGTGATAGCCGCGTAATTGGTTGGCTTGCGCGGTGGGTTGTTCAAAACTGCGAAAATAACCTGCTAAATTTGGACGACCAAATTCATTATTAAATGCCGCTCCGCCAATTGGCCCTTGCAACATAATATCCAGAGCCGATGCAATCCGTTCAGGCTTGCCATTGTCCTGTTCCCACGGTTGTGAAAAGTCAGGAATTTTTAAATGGGAAACGGTAAAACCTGTGAGTCCTGCTTTGGTCGCAGAGCCACGTCCTGTCGCGCCTTCATCACGAATTTCACCGCCAGAACCGGTTGCCGCACCCGAATGGGGGGAAATCGCGGTAGGATGATTATGGGTTTCGACTTTCATCAGCAAATGGGCTTCTTCACTGACATAACTGTACTCGCCACTCTCCGCATCACGAATAAACACTTGTGCAGTTGAACCTGCTACAACTGACGCATTATCGTGATAAGCCGACAAAATCCCTTGCCCATTTTTTTCGGTGGTGTTACGAATCATCTTAAACAGGCTGGTCGCTTGCGCCTGTCCATCAATTGTCCACGCCGCATTAAAAATTTTATGCCGACAATGCTCAGAATTGGCTTGGGCAAACATCATCAATTCCACATCGGAAGGATTGCGCCCTAACTGCACAAACGCCTCGGTTAAATAATCTATTTCATCACTTGATAAAGCCATCCCTAACGCACGATTGGCTTGCACTAAAGCTGCCCTGCCCTGCTCCATCACCGCAACAGTTTGTAACGGCTGGGGTGCGTGATGGACAAACAAATCAAACGCTGTCTCATTTTCCACCACCGTTTGTGTCATTCGGTCGTGCAATAAAGCACCAATCACTGTTTTGGTTTCGGTAGTGAGCTTTTGGTTACTGTTTAAACAATATTCAATCCCTCTTTCCAAGCGTTTTACCCCTTTTAACCCACACTGTTGGGCAATATCGGTCGCTTTACTTGACCATGGCGAGATAGTTCCTGTGCGTGGCAAAACCCAGAGTTTTTCCCCCGCTGTGTCGGTTGGAACGGCTGTTTCACCATAGGTCAGCAATCGCTGCAAAATTTTGAATTCACTTTCGGTTAAATCGCGTTCTGTTTCAACAAAATGCACAAACTGCGCCGTTACTGCATTCACGCTGGGGGCAATGGCTTGTAAGCGGGTTAATAATTGTTGTGTCCGAAACGTAGACAGGGCGGAAGTACCAAAAATTTTTAGCATAATGGGAATAATTTTGAGAGTGTTATGAAGAAAATTGCAGGGAAGGTGCGGTTAAATTCAGGCAGTTTTTGATTTATTTAGCGGCATCGGTGGCAATATCGGCTTTCAACGTTGTTAATAATAGCTTTAATAAACTCAACCCGTCCCCGTCGGCTAACGGTTGACCTTGTGAGTCTAGCACTGCCATTTCAGTCATTTTGGCGTGTTCAATCAGTTTTAATTGAAAAGGTTTTTCTTGCGAATGGTCTTTTTCAAACACAAAATCAATATCTGACCAAAAACTGTCATCGGTAAAATCGGTTTCATTCGGGTCATACTGCACGGTAAATTCACCATTAGCATGGTCACGCTGAGTAATTTCAATGGTTTTACGACTTAATGCCTTGGCAACTAAACGCACTGAGGTAGCTAAGGGTTTATTAAAATGCAAACGCACTGCGCCATTGCTGAACTTAATTAAATCGACAACAGTGGGTTCTGCTGTATTGACCTCTTCTTCTGCAACAACAGGCGTAGCAGGCGAAACGGCATTTTTGGCAGGTGCTTCTACCACTTCGCTCATCACGGCAACTTTTTCGGTATCATCTGCCAATTGTGGACGTGCCACCCGTTTTTCTAAGCCTGCGCCTGACAAGTCAGGCGGAACGCTTAACGGTGCAATTTCTTTGCCGAATTGATAATCTTTTTCTTTGTCAGGAAAATAGTCTTTTACCGTGCTACACGCGGTTAGCCCCAGCAAAAGCAATGTAAAACCTGACCTGCGTGCCATCACAAATTTCATCGCTATACCACAGCCACTTCCGCCTGACGCATGGCATCAAGGACAGGATTAAAACAGTCTTCGGTTAATGCTGTTAAGGGTAAGCGAATCCCTAAACCACAAAAACCCATTTGTGCCATTGCCCATTTCACAGGAATTGGATTGGATTGGATGAATAAGTGTTTATGCAGACTGGTTAATTTGGCATCAATCCCTAATGCCGCTTCCCGATTACCATCAATGGCTGCCATAATCATTTCATGCACTAAGCGCGGTGCAAC
Organism: Methylococcaceae bacterium; assembly: GCA_020048335.1. Taxonomy (GTDB): domain Bacteria; phylum Pseudomonadota; class Gammaproteobacteria; order Methylococcales; family Methylomonadaceae; genus CAIQWF01. The sequence continues at coordinate 5,048 of JAIFMS010000180.1, forward strand.
ATTGCCTGTAACCGTGACCGTGCCATTGCCCCCTAATAAGCAAAATTCACAACTGGTCACATCATCGCCTGTGTATAAGGCAAAATTTTCACCACACAAGTCACGCAATTTTTTAACCCGCGTTAAATCGCCTGTGGCTTCTTTAATTCCAACGATATTGGGCAAGATTGCTAAACGCCCCACCGTTTCTGGCAACATATCACACGCGGTTCGTCCTGGCACATTGTATAAAATTTGCGGAATATCAACTGCGTCATTAATGGCTTTATAGTGTTGATACAAGCCTTCTTGGGTGGGTTTATTGTAATAAGGCGTGACCAGCAAGCAGGCATCTGCCCCCGCTTGTTTTGCCAAGCGAGTCAATGCAATTGCTTCTGCTGTTGAGTTTGCCCCTGTTCCTGCAATAATAGGAATTCTCCCTGCGGCAAAATCAACAACGGTCTTAATCACAGCACAATGCTCTGCTTCTGTTAAGGTTGCAGATTCGCCTGTTGTGCCAACGGCAACTAACGAATCTGTTCCTTGTTCGATATGAAATTCAACCAACTTTTTCAGACTATCCCTATCCACTGAGCCATCGTCATTCATCGGTGTTATTAACGCAACGATACTACCTTGAATCATAAAAATCTCTTGATTAGAACGAATATAAAAATTTAGCTTCATTATAACAAGCAAATGGGCAAAACCCAGTCAGATAAAACGCATTTGTGATGAAATCGCCTAATAACGTAATGTTTCAGTGGCATAGTGGGTCTATGCAAGTGGATAACTTGGCTTGCCGATAGCGTTTGGGGAGGTTTGAAAGAGAGGGCAGGCGGAAAAATCAGTTGATGTAGGAATAAAAACTCCCGCAACCGCCTTAAGACAGGTCGGTTGGGGAACAGGGACGTGAGTTAAATTTAACCGTTACGCCGTCCGCCGCTTGAGCGGGTTGTATTATTGCCTTTTCGAGCGACAGTATTAACCCGTTGCCGACTGGTCGGATGGTCGCCTGCTTGGGTCGGTTTTTTGTTGTGATTTTGCGCTTGATGGCGACGCGGACGCGGGTCAACTTTTGCAGGGGCTAAATCTAACAAGGTGACAGGTTCATAGCCTGTATCAGCAACGCGAGGTAATTGTTGTTTTAACAATCGCTCCACCGCAAATAACAATCTGCCCTCTTCAGGCGTGACTAACGAAATGGCAACGCCTTCGTTTCCTGCTCTGCCTGTTCGTCCAATTCGATGCACATAATCCTCGGGTACTGCGGGCATATCAAAATTAACAACGTGCGGTAATTGGTCAATATCCAAGCCCCGCGCGGCAATATCGGTAGCCACTAAGGCTGAAATTTGCCCATTTTTAAACGCTTCTAAGGCAGCAACCCGGGCATTTTGGCTTTTATTGCCGTGCAAAGCCGCACAACGAATCCCATCTGCCATTAATTGTTTGCACAATCTATCCGCGCCATGTTTAGTTCGCACAAACACCAACACTTGTTTCCACTGATTGCTGCCAATCAAATAAGACAATACCTCACGTTTGTATTCTTGTTTTAACGGGTAAATCAATTGTGAAATGGCTGTGACAGTGCTGTTAGTCGGGGTCACTTGAATTTGTTTAGGCTGATGCAATAGCTGTTGAGCAAGATTTTTAATTTCAGGGGCGAACGTAGCCGAAAACAATAAGTTTTGCCGTTTTTTCGGCATTAATGCAATGATTTTGCGAATATCGCCAATAAAGCCCATATCAAGCATTCTATCGGCTTCATCGAGAACAAAATGCGCAACCTGAGCTAAATTAATCTGCCGCTGATTGACCAAATCCAATAAGCGTCCTGGTGTTGCGACAATAATATCCGCGCCTTGATGCAGGCGTTTAATTTGTGATTTAACATTCACACCGCCAAAAACCACTTCGCTGGTTAAATCGGTATGCTTGCCATAGGTTTGCACACTTTCATACACTTGCATTGCCAGCTCACGGGTTGGCGTAAGAATTAATGCACGGACGGGGCGATGTTTTTGCAGGGCGGGTTTTTCAGACAATAACTGCAAAATAGGCAAGGTAAAACCTGCTGTTTTGCCTGTCCCTGTTTGCGCACCCGCCAGCACATCGTGGCGGGCTAAAATTAGGGGGATGGCTTGTTGTTGAATCGGGGTGGGGGTTGTGTAACCTTGTTCGGTAATGGCTGTCAAGAGTTCAGGCAATAATCCAAGTTCAGAAAATGACATAGCATCCTTTAATTAAAAAATAGTTAAGTTGCATTGTAAAGCAATTTGTCCTGAACAACCTTAATTAGCGGCAAAAAACCTATCTTGCATCCTTTTTAATTGCTGACTGAAACTCTGCGGTTTGTTTCATTCTCGCCCTACACAAAAAAAGTTTAAAATCTAGGTGATAACAACTTTTACCTCCAATTAGGAATAAAAATCATGCTCACAAAAACTCGCAAATTAATTAGTTTTGCTTAACTTATTAAAAAAATATTGTGCAGTAAAACGAATTTTAAGGTATTAAAATGAGTAAATCTCTATGCTTAACCGATTAATTTTTCTATTATTTTTAACATACCCTGTTTTTTGTTATTCGGCGGTTTCTCTTACTTTAACCGATAAACAACAGAATCAACCCCTAAAATTCGCTGTTTTAGAAGACAAAACAGGGCATTTAACTATTACTGATGTCGCAAAACCAAGCATGGCATCACGTTTTATCACCCCGCAAAATAAGGCGGTCAATTATGGTTTCACACACAATGTCTATTGGATAAAATTTCAAATAACTCATCAATCCCCTGAAATAGACAACTGGTATTTACGACTTAGTTTTCCTAATATGCAGCATATTGATTTTTGCATTCCTGATAAAACAATCT
>JAIFMS010000081.1 GCA_020048335.1 Methylococcaceae bacterium
CCCAGAGACAGAATCGAACTGTCGACACGAGGATTTTCAGTCCTCTGCTCTACCGACTGAGCTATCTGGGCGCACGCTTTAAGTAGTAAAGAACGCCCATTATAATCACTTTTTAAATCTGCGTCCAGTTTTTTAACTCACAAAGCTACAGGCGAGAGTTGTTTTAACAACTGTGCCACAAAATCACATTTTTCTTCCACGCCGTTAAAGGCTTTCTTAAAGCGCAATTTTTCCATCCCTTCCAGTTGATAACACTGGGCTTGTGTTTGAATTAAATGAATCAAGGCCTCGGTATTTAAGGTAGGCTGGGCAGTAAAAATAAGTCGCCCCCCTGCGGCGTGAACTTCAATTTTTTTCAAACCGAGTGGAGCGGCTTGCTGTTTTAACTCGGTTAAACTAAACAAGGTTTTTACAGGCTCAGGCAACAACCCAAAGCGGTCTATCATTTCTATTTTTAAGCCTCGCAATTGCGCATTGTTTTCCGCATTGGCAATGCGTTTATACAGCACCAATCGCGCATGAACATCGGGTAAATAATCCTCTGGAATTAACGCGGGGGCTTGCAAATCCACTTCCGTGCCGTTATCCAGCGACACTTCCAATTCAGGTTGTTTGCCTGATTTTAAAGCACTCACCGCCCGGTCTAGCAATTCACTGTACAAGGTAAAACCAATTTCTTGAATTTGCCCGCTTTGTCCTTCCCCTAATAATTCCCCCGCGCCACGAATTTCTAAATCATAAGAGGACAACATAAACCCCGCGCCTAAATCGCCTGAAGCTTCAATGGCTTGCAAGCGTTTTTGAGCATCTTTACTCAATAAACTTTTCGGCGGCACAACTAAATAAGCATAGGCGCGATGATGTGACCGCCCAACCCGCCCACGCAATTGATGCAATTGTGCCAAGCCTAATTTATCGGCGCGATTAATAATAATGGTGTTGGCGGTGGGAATGTCGATGCCACTTTCAATAATGGTCGAACAAAGCAGCAGATTAAAACGTTGATGATAAAAATCCAGCATAATGCGTTCTAATTCCCGCTCAGGCATTTGTCCATGCGCCATTTCAATCCGCGCTTCGGGGACTAATTTTGCTAATTCGCCTGCCATTTTCTCCATGGTTTTCACATCGTTATGCAGAAAAAACACTTGCCCACCGCGTTTGATTTCCCGCAAACAGGCTTCTTTGATTTGCGCATCTACCCATTCGCTGATAAAGGTTTTAATCGCATGACGACTCGGCGGCGGCGTAGCAATAATGGAAATGTCCCGCAAACCTGCCATTGCCATATTTAAGGTACGCGGAATCGGCGTAGCAGTCAGGGTGAGCATATCCAATTCACAGCGCAGTTTTTTAAAATACTCCTTTTGCTGTACCCCAAACCGATGCTCTTCATCAATAATCACCAGCCCTAACTGGCGATAACGCACTTCTTTGGACAATAATTTATGCGTGCCGATAATAATATCGACTTTGCCTGCGGCTAATTCCTCGGCAATCAATTTTTGTTGTTTAACTGTGACAAAACGCGAGGTAACTTCAATTCGTATCGGCCAATCGGCAAATCGGTCACGAAAATTTTGATAATGCTGCTGGGCAAGTAAAGTTGTCGGGACTAAAATCGCCACTTGTTTGCCACTCTGCACCGCCAGAAAAGCCGCCCGCATCGCAACTTCGGTTTTGCCAAATCCCACATCACCACAAACTACTCTATCCATGGGTTTTGCGGCGGTCATATCCTCTAAAATCGCTTCAATGGCAGTTTGCTGGTCGGGAGTTTCTTCAAACGGAAACGCTTGTGCAAAAGCAGAATATTCCTCATTTTCCAATTGAAACGCATGACCTGCTTTAATCGCCCGTTGCGCATGAATATCCAATAATTCAGCGGCGACATCACGAATTTTTTCCAAGGCTTTTTTCTTGGCTTTTGCCCATTGCTCATTCCCTAAACGATGCAGCGGCGCGGTGTCCATATTAATCCCCGTGTAACGGCTGATTAAATGCAGCGCAGAAACAGGCACATATAATTTATCTTGTCCTGCATATTCTAAGGCTAAAAATTCCGCCGCCACATTGCCTACTGTTAGCGTTTGCAAGCCTAAATAACGCCCTACGCCGTGTTCACGATGCACAACAGGCGCACCTAGCGTCAGTTCAGTTAAATTATTGATGGTGTTTTCAAACTCTTTTTGCCCACTTTTACGCCGTCTGCGTTGCTGTTGGACTTTTTCACCTGACAATAAGCGTTCATTAATAATCGCCAGCGACATAGCGGGCAGACACATTCCTTGCTCTATCGAGGCAACTACCATGCACAACGGCTCGTTAGCCGCTAAAAACTGTTCCCAATCACTGACTTGTTTGACAGGAATTTGATAGCGTTTTAATTTTTCCAGTAAATCTTCGCGATGCCCTGCGGTTTCTGCAATCAACAGCACCTTGCCATTAAACGCGGCTAAGAAATTTTGCAACCGCTGCGCGGGTTGTTTTAAACGAGTATCGAGGGTTAAATCGGGTAATAACGTAGTTTGAAAATCACAGGCGGTGCTATTTTCAGTTTGAGTTAAAAGAATCACTTTAAACGCCGCCACTTTCTGCACAAATTCAGGCGGTGTTAAAAATAACTGCTCAGGCGGCAAAAGTGGGCGTTCTCGGTCATATTTGCGCTGTTCAAATCGCTCCTCTGCCTCGTTATAAAAAGCCTTCGCGCCGTTTTCAAACGGCTCAGGCAATACTAAAAGCGTTTGGCTGGGCAAATAATCAAACAACGATTCGGTATGCTCAACAAACAACGGCAAATAATATTCAATGCCGCTGGGTAAAATCCCTTTGCTAACATCCACATACAAAGTGTTTTTGCCATCGGCATTGGGAAATTGATTTCTAAATTCTTGCCGAAAGTGTTTGATAGAGGCATCGGTCAGTGGAAATTCACGCGCAGGAAACAATAAAATTTCACTTACTTTGTCCAACGACATTTGCGTATCAGGGTCAAAGGTGCGAATTGACTCAATGTCATCATCAAACAATTCAATCCGATACGGCACATGGCTGCCCATCGGAAATAAATCAATAATCGAGCCACGAATGGCAAATTCGGCGTGTTGATAGACTTGCGAAACGCATTGATACCCCACGCTTTCAAGTTTTAAACGATTTAATTCTAAATTAAACGTATCGCCCAAGCGCACCGCAAAACTGTGTGCCAACAGATAATCACGCGGGGCAAGTCGGTGCATCAGCGTGGCAACCGAGACCACTAACGCACCCCGTTGGGTTTGTGGCAACAGCGAAAGTGTTTTTAAGCGTTCAGAAATAATTTCAGGCAGTGGCGAAAAAGCATCATAGGGCAAGGTTTCCCAATCAGGAAAATGCAAAATCGGATAGTCCGAGCTTAAAAAAAAGGCTAACTCTTGCTCCAAACGCAACGCGGTCTGGCTGTCGGCGGTGATGATGACAAATAACTGCGCGGTATTTTTGATGGCGTTCGCTAAAGCCAAGGCATCAGCACAGCCTGCTAATCCTGTCCAATAGACAGGCAGGTCGCGATGTTTAGACAAGGGGGGGCAAAAAAGTAAAGTTTGATTATCAGGCATTCGTAAAAGTTTAAAGCAGGCATTGACAAAGTTTTATTATAACAGCTCAATCTTACCTTAAGCCGATTGAATACAACGATTGACTCACTAAATTCACGGCAAAATCCCGTCTCTTATGCTAGCTTACGCTACACTATGGTGAGCAGATTTTAAAGCAATACCTTTTGCAAAACAGTAGGAAGCTGGTATGTCCGATTTAGACATTATTCATTTAATAGAACAACAGATTAATCAATCCTTAAAAGCAGGCGAGTTTTCTCAAATTATGAATTGGACAGCGCGGGGAAATTATATAGTCAATGAACAAAGTCAGATTATTGCTTTAAATTTGCGCAACTCTGATTTTTCAAACTTAACACTCTTAAGTCCATTAACGCATTTGCGGTTTTTAAACTTAGGGCGTAACAATATCAGCGATTTATCGCCTTTAAAAAATCTAACCCAATTAGTGCAATTAACGATTGACTACAATAAAATTTCTGAATTACAGCCGCTTTATTTCATGCACAGTTTGCGCAGTTTGTATTTAGATCATAATCTTATTCGTGACTTAAAACCGCTGAAACGATTGGTTAAATTAAAAATCTTAAGTTTACGTTTTAATCAACTCAGTGATATTAGCCCCTTAGCCTATTTCAAAAACTTAACCACGCTTAACTTAGAGCATAATCAAATTCGTGATTTAACCCCGTTACAAGAGTTGACAAATTTAAAGCGTCTTTATTTAGAGTCAAATAAAATCAGCAAGTTAGAGCCTTTGATTTATCTGCAACAATTGGTTGTATTAGTTTTAAGTAATAATCAAATTCGTGATTTAACCCCTTTAGCCTCGGTTTTTAAGCTAACCCAATTTAGTGCCAATCACAATGAAATCAATAAACTTTTGCCATTGAGTCATTTATGTCATTTACAGGTACTGGACTTGAGCTTTAATCAAATTATTTCAATAGAACCTTTGGAGAGTTTAAGTAATTTAATTCAGTTAAAACTAGATAGAAATCAGATTGAAGTGATTAGTCCATTGAAAAACTTACCTAAACTAAGTGCGTTAAACTTAAAAGTCAATCAAATTTCAGACCTGACTGCGTTGAGTCAAATGCGGGAGCTAACGATTTTAAATTTACGCGCCAATCAAATTGAGAATTTGCAGCCTTTAAGTCAGTTACATAAGTTGACTTTGCTTAATTTGCGCATGAATCAAATTAAAGATATAAGTCCTCTTAATACATTAACCCAGCTTAATTTACTCTATTTAAGTAATAATAAAATCGAAGATATATCAGGGGTTAGTCAATTGCTTAAATTAACCCAATTAGATTTAGGTTATAATCAAATTATTACCATTGACCCGCTACTCAATTTGATTAACCTGAGCCAACTTGATTTGGGGCATAACGAAATTGCTTGTATCGAAACCTTGGCAAATCTTACGCAGCTCACTCAATTAAGTTTGCGTTATAATTTAGTGAATAATTTAAAGCCGCTGAAATCGCTTAAAAAAATGATTCACCTTGATTTAGGTTACAATCAAATCAGTGATTTAAATGGGATTAAATTTTTAAAAAACCTCTCTTTTTTAAGCTTACGTTCCAATAAAATAACCAATGTAACAGGGTTGGGCTACTTAAATCATTTAACCCAATTAAATTTACGCGCTAATCAAATTAGTGATATTGCACCGCTTGAAAATTTACATAGCTTGGTCGATTTTAATATAAATGATAATTTAATTTATACCTTACCCGATTGGGTGGCTAATTTTGAGTTGGCTTTAAAATTAGCCTCAGTGGAGGATAAAATGTATTTGGAAAATGATGAGATAAAATTTTCTACCACAGACATTATTGAAACAGCGTGTTATTTTTTGGGAGATGAGGTAAATGAAGCAGAGATTACTTCCCAAACTAAAAGGCATAATGATAACTCATTCAAAGCGTATCGTGCGGTATTGGAACATTATAAAGAGCAGTTAACCGAATTAAAGTGGGCGTTTATTGAAGATAAGGTGGAATTGGCGGTGATTAATGATTGTTTAATAAAAATAGAAAAAACGATTCTATCCGAAGATATAAAATTATTGGCTTTGCAATTATTACCACAATTAACGCGCTTAAGCCGTAAAGCTGCCGAGTTGTTAGCGATGAATACACAAATTCAAACTGAAAAGAGAACTGAATTGGCTAAAGATAAGCCGCTTGAAAAAACAAAATTAGTGGGTATTAAAGCCATGTTGCAAAAGATAATTACAAAGCGATTTAAACCTTCAAACTTGTAAAACGATTCATTTACGCAAGCTTGGGGTTTCAAAAAATTGCAAAACAGTATAAGTGAGCCATGCCACTGCAAATAAGCCTAATATAAAACCTGCATAGGAAATTTGCCAGGGCAGGTTTTGTGTCATCATAGAAAATTCAGACATTCCACCTATCCCTGCCAATAAATTAAGCGGCATAAACAGGACACTGATAACCGTCAAGCGTTTTACCACCTTGTTTTGATTGATATTAATAAAACCCACCGTTGCATCCATTAAGAAATTAATTTTGTCGAATAAAAAAGCGGTATGTCCATCCAGTGATTCAATGTCGCGTAAAATTTGTTGGGCTTCTTTTTGCTGATTTTTGGACAAAATTTTGCCGCGCATCAAAAAAGACACTGCCCTGCGCGTATCTAAGACATTGCGGCGAATCCTGCCGTTTAAATCTTCTTCACTGGCAATATCGGTTAAGATTTTTGCCGCCTCTTCATCGGTCATTTGATTGTTCAGAACGTGATTGCCAACAATTTCTAAGCTGTGATAGACATCCTCCAAGGAGTCGGCTGAATATTCGGCGTTGGCAGAATATAAGTCTAACAATACATCCAGCGCATTAAAGACATAATCGCGTTGGCTTAAGGCACGCAAGCGTTGCAAGCGAAAAACGGGCAATTCTTCGGTGCGGGTTGAAAATAAAATATTGTTATGCAGAATAAATGACACAGCTACGTTACGCGAGATGGCTTCTTTATCTAATAAGAAATCGGAATGTAGATGAATTTCACCGTGTTCTTCGATGTAAAAACGCGCACTGGATTCTAAATCACTGAGTTTGTTGGGGTCAGGAAATTCAATATCAAAAATATCGCCTACCCAGATTCTATCTTCAAAGGTGGGATTGACTAAATCTATCCAAATCGGTTTTGTAGAGGTCAGGTCTTCACTGTCTGTAATGGTAATTTCACGCAACCGCCCTTCAAATAAGTCAAAGGCTTTAATCCGTGCTTTTTCAGTTTTATAGTCGCGTCTACCTAAGGTTTGCAAAACTGAAATCGGGGCTTCCAATAAAATTTCTTCTTTCCGGTTTTCGTTAATTTGTCCCCAAAGAAAAATTTGCTCATCGGTACGCAACTGCTCCAGAATGAGTCCCACTTCCTCAGGGTGAAGATGATTAATAATTTGCTGCAAACGAGCGAGGTTTTGTTTGCGCACCAAAATTTGCACTAAATCATGGCGCGGCATATCTTGTTTTTCCACAAAACTTTCCACTAACTTATGTTTGGCTAATAAGTCGATAACGGTTTGCAGGCTGTTTTGTGGTAGTGTTAATGAAGGATTAGACATGGTAAGCACTGAGAATATTTTTGAGCTAAGGTTGATTTTAGCAGAACAATATGACCTCTAAATGAATAGCCTGTATTTTTAAACGCTCGTTAGTAAATGCAATCCTTCGCAAAAAACAAAAACCATTGCAGCTCGCTTGTTTTTTATTGTACAGTAAGGGCTGTTTTACACAGTGTGTTAAACCTTTTTTAAATACGATTGGAGTGTTCTTATGACTATAAAAATCAGTGGGTTAGTTTTTTTACTTATTTCTGCAACTGCCAGCAATGTGGTTCTTGCTAATGCCGATGATATGAAATGGGTGGGTCAGTGTTTGGTGGACAATAAAGACGAGGGTCAATCGGATGAAGTGATTAAAAAATACTGTGAATGTATGAATGATAAAATGAGTGAACAGGAAACAAAAACCATTACGCAGTGGGAAAAAACCCATCCTAAAGAAGAAAAAGAATGTGACGATAAGGCAGGCTGGAAAAAATAAAAGCAATGGCAGTGAGATAACTTTACTCACTGCCTGTTTTGCTTAACGACTATAAAAAACTCCTGTCGATAAGTAACGGTCACCCCGGTCACAAATAATCACCACAATCACCGCATCATTCACATCTTTACTCAACCGCAATGCCGCCGCAACCGCTCCGCCTGAGGAAATGCCTGCAAAAATCCCTTCTTGTGCCGCTAAAGCCCGCGCGGTTTCTTCAGCGGTGTGTTGATCCATATCCATAATTTTATCAACACGGCTTGCTTCATAAATTTTAGGTAAATACGCTTGTGGCCAACGGCGAATCCCTGGAATTTTGGAATCGCCATCAGGCTGTACACCAATGATTTGAATCGCAGGATTTTGTTCTTTTAAAAACCGTGAACAGCCCATAATCGTCCCTGTTGTTCCCATCGCACTAATAAAATGGCTCACTTTGCCATCGGTGTCCTGCCAAATTTCAGGGGCGGTGGCTTCATAATGGGCGCGTGGATTATCAGGATTGGCAAATTGGTCTAAAATTCTGCCCTCACCTTGCGCTTCCATTTTGCGGGCTAAATCAATTGCCCCTTCCATACTTTGAGCAGCAGGGGTTAAAATTAAATCGGCTCCATAGGCTTTCATGGAAGCACGGCGTTCCTCACTCAGATTATCGGGCATAATCAAGGTAATTTTATAGCCGCGAATCGCCGCTGCCATCGCTAATGCAATCCCTGTATTGCCGCTGGTTGCTTCAATCAGCCTGTCGCCTGGTTTTATTTCGCCACGTTCTTCGGCATGAGTAATCATACTGACGGCAGGACGGTCTTTGCATGATCCTGCTGGGTTGTTGCCTTCAAGTTTTGCCAAAATAAGGTTACTGGGATTGGGATTTAGCCGTTGTAATTTAACCAACGGGGTTGTTCCTACAAACGATTCTAACGTAGAAAGTTTCATCATAATTTTCGCTAACGCTCTAAGTCATTAAAAATAAGCTTGATTATCCCACAAAAAACCGCCAGCGCAGCTTGCTTTTCAAAATTGCGCAAAAATGCCTTTTTATGGGCATAGTTTGCTATAATTGCACGGTTTTATAATGCCTTTTATCCTATCCACGTTCAAGGGAATGTTTACGCACTTAGGGTATTGATAAAGGATTTTTCTTGGATCACGGATTGTTCCCCTTTCACTATGTTGTTACGGAATTATGTCAGAGTTTGCTAAAGAAATTATCCCTGTTAATCTCGAATCTGAGATGAAACAATCCTATCTTGATTATGCAATGAGTGTGATTGTCGGTAGGGCTTTGCCCGATGTGCGTGATGGGTTAAAACCTGTGCATCGGCGTGTATTGTATGCAATGAACGTATTAGGCAATGATTGGAACAAGGCTTATAAAAAATCCGCACGGGTGGTGGGCGATTGTTTTATAAAAGGGACATTGGTTCATACCAAACAAGGCTTACAGCCGATTGAATCGCTTAAAATAGGCGAACAAGTTTTATTGCCCAACGGCAAACTCAGTGAAATTACCCAAACATTTTGCAATCCTCCTGCCCCAGTGGTTGAGGTTAAGCTCTCAAATGGTTACACCTTTACGGTGACTAATGGACAATTGTTTCGTGTTTTAAATAACGATTTAAGCATTAGTTGGGAAAAAGCGGAGCAGTTACACGATAAATTAGTCTTAGCAAGCAATGCCCGTTGTCTGGGGTCTGCAACCACAACAGAGGATGCAGACAAGATAGCATTGGCTTATATTTCAGGCTTGTTCATTGCAGAAGGCTATTTAACAGATAGAAATCGCTCTAAACGAGTCGGCATTAGCATGGTTCATAGCGAGCCATTAGAGTATTTAAGCGACTATTGTTTAAGCAAAGCGATAAACGTGCAATGGTCATTACTAGCTCCACAAAAACCACATTATCAACCCCAGCATTGCGTTAGATTCACAGGGCTAGAAGAAGTCTATCAAGCGTGTGAAGAAACCTGTGCTTTTAAAAAAGTGCCGACTTGGGTATTAGAAAACAGAGCCTATTACGCGCCTTTCTTGGCAGGTTTTATTGACGGGGATGGTTTTATTCGCAAGAAAAAGAGAGAGGTTATTTTTACCTCCACCTCGTCACAGCTATTAACGCAAATACAAGCGATGCTAGCCGATAGCGGGATTCATTGTTATTACAGTGTTGAAGATTTTAGCGATAAAAGTTATGGTGAGGGCTGCTTAACACGCTACAACCTTTCGGTCACAGGCGAAAATGCAACCAGACTTTGCCATTTTATCCAAGATTATTTAAAAATAACCTATAAAAAAGAAAGAGCGATTGAGCTTGCGCAATGGAGCGGGCGAAGTTTGCCAACCTTGCCTGAGCTTATTCCCAGTCAAGCTATTTTTACCGAACTTTCCAAACATCATCTTGGTGGTGGTTGGTATCAAGACGCTGAAGGACAAAAATTTCGTGCAGGTATTAAATACCCAACGGGTGCAAAAATTCGCTATAGCAGTGATTTAATAGAAAAGGACATTTCTTTTCAACAAATCGAAGAATGGGGCGTTTTAGAAAAACTCGCCCGTCTTAATTCACCTTTGGTTGACAAGTTACAAAAATTAGTCAATACCTACACTGTGTTGCGGGTGACAAGTGTTAGCTCTAATGCACAACCACAAGAAACTTACGATGTTCAAATTGCTGATGAAACACATGAATTTTTAGTGCAAGGCTGCGCCGTACATAACTGCATTGGTAAATATCATCCACACGGTGACACAGCGGTTTACGACACGATTGTCAGAATGGCACAACCCTTTTCCTTACGCTATATGCTGATTGACGGACAAGGTAACTTCGGGAGTGTTGATGGTGACGCGCCTGCGGCAATGCGTTACACCGAAGTGCGAATGTCAAAAATTGCCCATGAATTATTAGCAGATTTAGACAAAGAAACCGTTGATTTTACCCCTAACTATGACGAATCCGAATCAGAGCCTGCTGTTTTACCAACCCGCATCCCTACGCTGCTGATTAATGGCTCATCAGGAATTGCTGTTGGAATGGCAACCAACATTCCGCCACACAATTTATCCGAAATTGTCAGTGCCTGTTTAGCGTTGTGCGATAACCCCGAACAAAGTATCGCTGATTTGATGCGCTACATTCCAGGGCCTGATTTTCCCACCGCAGGGATTATCAACGGCGTTTCAGGTATCCATGATGCTTATCACACAGGGCGCGGGAAAGCGTTAATTCGGGCGCGTTGCCATTTTGAAGAATTTGGTGAGCAAAGTCGGCAAGCGATTATCGTGACCGAATTGCCTTATCAGGTCAACAAAGCCAAATTGCTGGAAAAAATTGCCGAAATGGTCAAGGAAGCCAAATTAGACGGCATCTCAGGGCTGCGCGATGAGTCTGATAAAGATGGAATGCGGATGGTGATTGAGCTAAAACGTGGCGAATCGCCTGAAGTGGTATTGAATAATTTATATAAGCAAACGGCGTTGCAAACCTCATTTGGCATCAATATGGTGGCGATTTTAAATGGTCGTCCGCATTGCTTGAATTTAAAAGAAATATTACAAGCCTTTATTGACCATCGTCGGGAGATTGTCACACGCCGTACCCTTTATCTGTTGCGTAAAGCCCGCGATAGAGCGCATATTTTAGAAGGGCTAGCGGTGGCATTGTCGAATATCGACGCAATGATTGTGTTGATTAAAGGGGCAAAAAATCCCGCCGAAGCGAAAGAGTTATTGTTGGCAAAAACTTGGAATGCGGGTTTGGTGGCGCAATTATTGGCAAATGCCGATGCTGACCGTTGCCGTCCTGAAGCCTTGAGTGCCGAGTTTGGGCTACACGACAATTTTTATACACTTTCTGAGGTGCAAGCACAGGCTATTTTAGAATTACGCTTGCATCGTTTAACAGGGTTGGAACAAGATAAATTACTGGCTGAATATCAACAATTATTAGTTTTAATCGAAACCTATTTAATTATTCTTGCCAGCGATACGCGCTTAATGGAAGTGATTAAAGAAGAGTTGCAACTGATTAAAGCCGAATACAGCGACGCGCGGCGGACTGAAATTTTGCAAGACCATCTTAATCTTTCGGTGGCGGATTTAATCACCGAAGAGGATAGGGTTGTCACGATGTCCCATGAGGGCTATGTTAAATCGCAACCGTTGACCGATTATAAAGCCCAACGCAGGGGTGGGCGGGGTAAATCAGCGACGGCGACCAAAGAAGAGGATTTTGTCAATAAATTATTAGTTGCCAATACTCACGATACGATTTTGTGTTTTTCTTCCTTAGGCAAAGTGTATTGGTTGAAAGTTTATGAATTGCCTGTTGCCAGTCGTGCGGCTCGCGGTAAACCGTTTGTTAATTTACTGCCCTTGGAAGCTGGCGAAAAAATTAACGCACTGCTTACTGTGCGTGAATACAGTGACGATAAATTTATTTTTATGGCAACAGTTTCTGGAACGGTGAAAAAAACCCCGCTAAAAGAATTTGAAAATCAACGCAGTAACGGCAAAATCGCCCTTGATTTGCGTGACGGGGATAGCTTAATTGGGGTGGCAATTACCGATGGACAGCAAAATATTATGCTGTTTAGCAGTGATGGCAAAGCCATTCGGTTTAATGAAAATAATGTTCGCTCAATGGGCAGAACCGCGACAGGGGTGCGTGGCATCTCTTTGAATGAAGGCGCGAAAGTGATTTCAATGATTGTCGCTGCCGAGGGAACAGTATTGAATGTCACCGAAAATGGGTTTGGTAAACGTACCGAAGTGGATAAATTTCGTTTGCAAACTCGAGGTGGACAAGGGGTGATTTCAATTCAAACCTCTGAACGAAATGGGCAGGTGATTGGCGCGGTGTTGGTTAATGATACCGATGAATTGATGATTATTACCGATGGCGGAACATTGGTCAGAACGCGCGTTGCCGAAATTTCAGTCGTCGGACGTAATGCCCAAGGCGTAACCGTGATTCGTTTAGGCGATGCAGAAAAAGTGGTTGGGGTTGATAGAATCGACGGTTTCGCATTGGATGAGCATGAATCAGAGACCGAAGTAGAAAAACAAGTCAGTGACTTAGATTAATAACAAGGTAAAGAGCTAGACAATAAAATCAATGCCGTTTTGAATCGCGCCCAGCACTTGTAACTGATTTTCAGGACTTTCACTAAAGCCTGTTAAAACTTGCGCATTATTGAGTTGATTATTAGCCAGTAAATCTGACCAATAGGTTAATCCGCCTTGGTCGGGGGCGCGATGCAGAACATTATTATAAAAAGCGGTGACTAAGGTATTGGCAGTGGGGGCAGTTCCCACTAAGGCTTGAAATTCAGGCGAACTTAAAAAACCTGCGGCAACGTCCTCATTGGTTGTACCTTTGTCGCGTAAATTTATCCAATACCCCAAACCCGCTGCATCGGGGGCGCGATTAAAAGCGGCTTGATAAAGCCGATAAGCTTGTCCTGCATTGCCTGCAATATCCAAGGCAACGGATTTATCACTAAAAACCAGTCGTTCAATGCCCGTGACTGAATCGCTACCCTCACGGGTTGTATTACTGTCGGTGACTTGAAAAGCTTGCGCGTTGGCAGTGATGGTATAATCGGCTCGTAGTCCTTGATAATTGGCGGTATCTAAGCCCGCGCCGCCGTCTAAGGTATCGTTACCACTATCGCCGTATACATCGTCATTTCCTGCTAGTGCGGAAATTGTATCGGCATTACCCGTACCAAAAATGGCTTCTGCCTTGTCACTGGCTGCACCTATACCGCTAATAATGGCATTTTTAGTGGATAAAATAGTGACAGGCGTTGTGGGAAAATTTTGAAAATTGGTTCCTGCGAAAACAGTTGGTATTTTACTAATTTTATCAATGGTTTCCATCCCTTGTAAAACCGTACCAAACACCGCATAGCCAGGCGAAGCAGCACTTTGATAATCAAGTCCTTTCGCGCTATTATCAACGGTGTTGACAAAAAATTGTGAGGTCGCTGTATCGGGTGCTGTCTGTCTTGCCATTGCAATCGTGCCGCGTGTATTGCTTAAACCTGCTTGTGATTCTAAAACAATCGGAGCTAAAGGAATTTTATCAGCTACGCTTGTGACGATTGTGCCGTTCATACCTGTTATAACTGTTTGCCCTGCTTGCACCATAAAACCATCAATCACTCGGTGAAAAAGGGTATCTGTATAAAAACCGCCATTGCTGTAAGTTAAAAAATTTTTAACCGTTACAGGGGCTTTGGTGGGAAATAATTCAACTGTAAATGAACCCAGTGAGGTTTTTACGGTAACAAGTGGGTCGGTTAGACTTAATGGATTAAGAGGCATTGTTTGTTCTCTAAAGCTTAAAAAAATTAAAATTTTAGCATAGCTTGTTTTATCTATTTATTTTCCAGCACTTTTTTAGTGTCGAGAAGACCACATAAACTATAAATTGATTAGCAGTCTTATTAAGGGGGTGCTAAAATTTCTTTATGTATTTAAAAAAGGAGATAGCATTATGAGTAACGCATTAGCTTTACCAAGCAATTTGTCAGTCGGAACCTTTGACAGCTATTTAAACGTAGTCAGTCAAATGCCTAAGCTTACACCAGAACAAGAGTACGAATTAGCCGTTCGGTACCGTGATTTTGGTGATTTAGAGGCAGCAAAAGAGTTAGTGATGTCAAATTTACGCTTTGTAGCTCATGTTGCACGCGGCTATAGTGGCTACGGGTTGCCGTTGCCTGATATTATTCAAGAAGGCAATGTTGGCTTAATGAAAGCGGTTAAGCGATTTAATCCTGATGTGGGGGTGCGGCTAGTTTCTTTTGCCGTGCATTGGATTAAAGCCGAAATTCACGAATATGTGATTAAAAACTGGCGGATTGTGAAAGTTGCCACAACTAAAGCACAACGTAAACTATTTTTTAATTTACGCAAATCTAAAAATCATCTTGGCTGGCTGACCCAAGATGAAGCGGTGGCAATGGCGGCTGATTTAGATGTGGATTTAAAAACAGTCTATGAAATGGAAAAACGCATGGATGGGCATGATATGGCTTATGATTTGCCGAATGATGATGCTTCCGAGGATAATTATTTTGCTCCTGAAAGTTATTTAAAACAACACAATGGCGATCCTGCTATTCTTTTGGAAAGTTCGGATTGGCAAGGGCATGAAGAAGATATATTGGCACACGCAATGACCGAATTGGACGAGCGTAGCTTAGATATTCTCAACAGTCGCTGGTTGACAGAGAAAAAAGCAACTCTGCATGAATTGGCCGAACGTTACAATGTGTCGGCTGAAAGAATCAGGCAATTGGAAAAAAATGCCATGAAAAAATTAAAAGAAGCGGTTGTTTTAGCTGCTTAAATCTTTAAGACATACCTCGCGGGTTTTTCATACGCGAGGTTTTTATAGTTTGTCAGACTATCTTACTCTTAATGAAATGATAAGAGTTGGACAAAATGTATAAAGCTTTTTTGAGTTTCTGAAATAAAAAATGAGTACCCTCTTATGAACAATGCCTCATTACCTGAGACACCATTTGAAAATGCAGAAATAAAAACAAAAGTTTTTATGATTGATGATGCAAAATCAATTTGTTTGCAAATAGAAAAATTATTTGCACGCGAAGAGATTGAGTTTAAGTATTGTCTTTCTTCTGAGCAAGCAATTGCAGAAATCAAAGCTTATAACCCCAGTGTTATTATTCAAGACCTGTATATGCCAAATAAAGATGGCTTTCAATTACTGGCTGAATACAAAAATGATGATACATTAAAAGATATTCCTGTCTTGATGTTTTCTGCTGAAAATAATGAAGAAGTTAAAGATAAAATTTTTGCTTTAGGGGCAGATGATTTTTTAAATAAAGGTGAAAATAAACAAGAGCTAATTGCACGAGTTTTATACCATTCTAACCGATTCCTAAATTCCCATAATTGCCACGAAATCGCTTTAACCGATTCTCTTTTGTCAGACCGACAAAATTTAATTAAAGTTTTGATGATAGATACCTCAAAATTTTCCTGTTTTATTATGCAAAAAATATTAAGTCAGGAAGGAAGTATCACGTTTAAATATTGTTTGGATGTTAGAAATGCTATTTCAGAAATAGAAACTTATCAACCAACCGTTATTTTATTAAAACTGTATGATGTAAATAATGAGCAGTTTTTTTTAATTAAAAAAATTAGAGAAAATCAGCTAATTAGAGAAACTCCGATTATTATCTATACCTCTTTTGAAGATAATGATCTTAAAATAAAATCCTTAGCCGCAGGTGCAAATGATTATATTGCCAAATCAACCGATGACTCGGATCATATTGAATTAGTTAATAAAGTTATTGCCCATTCTGAACGCTGTTTTAATCTACCTAAATTAAAAGCCCTCACAAAATTTACCTCCACAGATAGCACTGTCACGCCTGTCAGATTACTGATGATAGATGATTCTGAGTTTATTTGTGAATGGGTAAAAGAATTATTAAGCTGTGAACCTAGTATCCATATTTCATTTTGTAATGATTCTACTTTAGCATTGGAATTGACTAAAGAATACAATCCAACGATTGTGCTAATGGATTTAGAAATGCCCAATATTAGTGGCTTGGAATTATTAACTTTATTCAAAAAAGATGAGTTTGCGCAAGAAATTCCTGTTATTTTCCTTTCAGGTGTTAGCGACCCTGAAGTAAAAGCCAATGCGTTTGCGTTAGGGGCAAATGATTATATGGAAAAAGACATGGATGTGGTTGAGCTGATTAGCCGAATAAAATTCCATTCACATACCTATTTAACTTCAATTCGCTTAAGCAATTCCATTCAAGAATTAATCAATATGCAGCAGTTGTTAAAATCACAAAGTGATTTTATTCGTAAAACTTTTGGGCGTTATTTATCCGAAGAGGTCGTGCATAGTATTTTAGAGTCGCCACAAGGAATGACACTAGGGGGCGAAAGTCGCAATATTTCTATTATGATGACCGATTTACGCGGCTTTACTTCGCTTGCCGAACGCTTACCTGCCGAAATTGTATTAGCAATTATCAATAATTATTTGTCAGTGATGACCGACATTTTATTGAAATATAGCGGGACGATTGACGAATTTATTGGCGATGCGATTTTAGCTATTTTTGGCGCACCTGTGCAGCGAAAAGATGATGCACAACGGGCTGTGGCGTGTGCAATTGAAATGCAGCTTGCTATGGAAAAGGTTAATGAATGGAATCGTAAACAAGGCTATCCTGAAGTGGCAATGGGAATTGGTATTAATACAGGGGATGCGGTTGTTGGAAATATTGGCTCTGAAAAAAGAGTTAAATATGGCATTGTAGGGCGTAATGTTAATTTAACTTCACGGATAGAATCTTATACCACCGCTGGACAAATTTTTGTTTCTGAAAGTACGGTTAAAAAATGTGGCGATATATTGCGCATTGATAGCGAAATGGAAGTTATGCCCAAAGGCGTAAAAGATGCTATTACTATTTATGAAATAGGTGGGATTGCCGATGAATTTAATTTATATTTACCTCCAAAAAAGCCACCTATTTTTACGCCGTTACCTTCCTCTTTAAAAATTAAATTTGTTGTATTGGAAGGTAAACACGCTAGCGATATTAGTCATCAAGCCGAATTGGTTAAACTTTCTTTTAAAGGCGCGTTAGTTAAATCAGAGGTGATTATTGATGAGTTGCATAATTTGAAAATTTCCTTATTTAATGAAGAAGGGCATGAAATCTGTGATGACCTTTATGCAAAAGTCGTTGAGGTGAATAATCAGGGCTTTGTGATTTTTTTTACAGCGGTTTCCCCTGAGGCAGAAAATATTTTTGATGCGTTATTGTTGGAGCGTGAAATGCGTAATTTAAAAGCTGATGCTAACCTAGCAGCTATAACAGCAACAATACCTTGAATTATTTTAAAAAATCGGTCATGTCAATGTTGATTGCTAAATATTTACGTTTTATCCAAAGAGTTAAGCTATGTTAAATCAAACAACATTAGCTATTGCAGGTTTTGCGATGGTTTTGTCGTTTATGTACCTGATTATCTCCAAGCGGATGTCAGCGATGAACGCGCTCATTTTAGTGCCTATTGTGTTTGCTACCAGCATTGGCTTTTATGATGAAAGGCTAGGAGCAATGATGATGGCAGGTGTAGAAAAGGTTGCACCAACAGGCATTATGATTTGCTTTGCGATTTTATTTTTCGGTACGATGATTGATGCTGGCTTGTTTGATCCTGTGATTAATAAAATTCTCAAATTAGTGCATGGCGACCCGATGAAAGTTTGTGTTGGCACGGCTTTATTAGCTTCGTTTATTTCAATTGATGGTGATGGCTCTACAACTTATTTAGTAACGTGTTCAGCCATGCTGGGCGTTCATCATCGCTTAGGGATTAATCCTATTATTTTGCCTGCCCTTGCGGTTTTAGAAAACAGTGTGATGAATATTGTGCTGTGGGGGGGGCCTACCAGTCGCGTGTTAGCGTCACTTAACGTAGAATCTAGCTCGGTTTTTATTCCAATGATTCCCTGTATGGCAGTAGGAACCTTGTTTGTTTGTTTTTTAGGCTATTATTGGGGCTTAAAAGAACGGGCGCGTCTTGGGGTGATTGATTATATTCACGAAGAAGATTATATCGTGACGGCAGAAGATATTGCTGCTGAAAAACTGAAACGTCCTAAAAACATCTGGATTAATTTTGCCCTTACCATCACGTTACTTGTTGGTTTAGTGATAGAAATATTACCATTACCTGTTTTATTTATTATCGGCACCGCATTGGCTTTGTTGATTAATTACAGAAACGAAGAACAACAAGCGCGGATTTGTGCCAATGGAATGAACGCCATGCCCGTAGTTGCGATGGTATTTTCCGCAGGTATTTTCATGGGCATTTTATCAGGCACGAAAATGATTGATGCAATGTCAAGCATGATTATTGCCGCTGTTCCAAAAATGTTGGTACCGCATTTTGCTTTGGTGACGGCTTTAGTAAGTTTACCTTGCACTTTTTTTATGACCAATGATGCGTTTTATTTTGGAATTTTGCCTATCTTAGCCAAAGCCGCCGCTGTGTATGGAATTCCAGCCGAAGAAATGGGACGTGCCGCACTAATAGGGCAGGGGGCGCATCTGTTAAGTCCACTTGTCCCCTCAACCTATTTATTGGTTGGATTAAGTAAAATTCACTTTGGTGATTTACAACGCTTTGCCCTGTTGCCTGCTATTTGTATTTCATTTCTTTGGCTTATCACATCCGTTGCGCTTGGGCATATTCATATTTAACTAACCCATGACAGCACTTCCAACCTCAACTAGCCTACCTTTCTTAATTAAACAATGGGGCAAAGAATTAGGTTTCTCGCAAGTTGGGATTAGTGACACAAACTTACAAACCGCTGAACATCATTTAAACCGTTGGCTTGCACAAGACTTTCACGGGCAAATGGATTATATGCACAAACACGGCTTAAAGCGCAGCCGTCCGCAATTATTACACCCTGATACACGCAGCATTATCGCGGTTCGCATGGATTATTTACCCGAACCTGCGCGTAATAGTCAGCCTGTTTTAAACAACCCACTTGCAGCTTTTGTATCACGTTATGCATTGG
>JAIFMS010000124.1 GCA_020048335.1 Methylococcaceae bacterium
GCTAAAAATTCTGCACCACATAAACCCTGTTCTGCACAGAAACGTGCCACCAATGCACACGGCACACCCGCTTCAACATAAACCGTTTCTGCATCTACTAAGGTCATTTTTTTTAACCGATTGCGGGTATTAATCACCACGCCCCGAATGCCACCATCGCGCACTAATAAGTTACTGCCTAAGCCTAACCAAAATAACGGCGTATCAACAGCTTGACTTTGAATAAAGTTAATTAAATCCTGTTTATCGGTTGGTAAATACATTACATCCGCTACACCCCCCACACGCCAACTGGTGTATTTATCCATTTTTTCATGGTGCAGAAAAGTGCCTGTTATTTCTGCTGATTTCATGCTTTTAACGCCGCCGCTAAAGTTTGAGACAATTGTGTGGCTAACTGTCCAACACTACCCGCACCTAAAGTTAAAATTACATCATCAGCTTTGACAATCCCTGTCAAAATAGCCAGTAAATTGTCCATATTTTGTACAAAAATTGGGTCAATTTGTCCGCGTACCCGAATCGCCCGACATAAATCTTTACCTTCTGCGCCCACAATAGGCTGCTCGCCTGCGGGATAAATATCCAATAAAATCAATACATCAATCGTAGATAATACTTGCACAAAATCTTCAAACAAATCACGAGTACGCGAATAACGATGCGGTTGAAAAATCACAATGACTCGCCGCGTTGGCCATGCTTGCCGCGTTGCTTCTAACGTTGCGGCAATTTCACGCGGATGATGACCGTAATCATCGACTAACGTCAGTTTTCCGCCTGTAATTGCAATGTCACCATACTGTTGAAAACGCCGTCCGATGCCTTTGAAAGCCGCTAAACTTGCCACAATCGCGGCATCACTGACTTCTAAATGGGTGGCAATGCTAATAGCCGCTAACGCATTCAGCATATTATGCCAACCTGGCATGGCGAGCGTCACTGTTAAAGGCGACATTCCAGTCCGTAATACGGTAAAAGTGGTGTGCATCCCTTGTTGTTGAATATCAACGGCGCGAACATCGGCATTTTCATGGACACCGTAAGTTTTTACGGGCTTAGAAAGTTGGGGCAAAATAGCCTGTACCCCCGCATCATCTAGGCACAACACCGCCAGTCCGTAAAAAGGCAAATGATGTAAAAACTCAATAAAGGTGTCTTTTAATTTTTGATAACAACCGCCGTAAGTTTCCATGTGGTCTTGGTCAATATTTGTGACCACCGCCACCATCGGCTGTAAATATAAAAATGACGCATCACTTTCATCCGCTTCAGCGACTAAATAATGCCCTAAGCCTAATTTTGCATTGGTTCCCGCGCTGTTTAAACGCCCCCCAATCACAAAAGTGGGGTCTAATCCCCCTTCCGCTAAAATACAAGTTACTAAGCTGGTGGTGGTGGTTTTACCATGCGTTCCTGCCACCGCAATGCCAAAGCGAAAACGCATTAATTCTGCTAGCATTTCAGCGCGTGGAATCACGGGAATATGCTGTTGATATGCAGCGGCGACTTCAGGATTAGTTTTATCAATCGCAGTGGAAACCACCACCACATCGGCTTGACTGATATTCTCAGCCTGATGACCGATAAAAACCTGTATTCCCAATTGGGTTAAATGTTGTGTCACAGGGCTTTCTTTAATATCTGACCCCGAAACAGCATAGCCTAAATTAAATAACACCTCAGCAATGCCATTCATTCCCGTGCCACCAATGCCGACAAAATGAATCTGTTTTACTTTTCCTAATGCTTTGATAGGTAAAGGATTTTGCAGATTATCCACGCTCTGCCTCCGTGATACAAATTGTAGCAACGGTTTCAGTTGCATCCAAGCGGGCTTTATTTTTGGCAGCTTTGCCCATCGTTTCTAAGTTAATTAGCATTTTTTCAAGAGTCGTTGTTAAATTTTCGGCAGTTAATTCAGCTTGCGGTAATAAAACCCCCGCGTCTGCTTCGGTTAAATATTGCGCATTCGCACGTTGATGGTCATCAATCGCCGTTGGTAAGGGTACAAAAATCGCTGGCAATCCTGCGGCGGCAACTTCACTCACCGTCATTGCACCAGAGCGACAAATCACTATATCTGCCCACTGATAAGCTTCCGCCATATTTTCAATAAATTTAAACACTTCAACGCTTGTTTGCTCTGTTTGCTGATAGGCCTCACTCACCTGTGCAAACATCGCTTCCCCTGTTTGATGACGGATAGCAATATTAGGAATATGCGCCATGCTAGCAGGGATAATTTGATTGAAAATCTGCGCCCCTTGACTGCCTCCTACAATGAGAATATGCAGAGAACGTTTTTCTAATTGCCAATTTTTTTTCAGTGGAAGATTTAAAAAGGCGGTACGGAGTGGATTGCCCGTGCAAATCGCCTGTTGTGCAACGGAAAAACTATCAGGAAAGGCTTGCAGGCGTTGTTTAGCAAAACGAGCTAATAAGCGATTCGTTGTACCGACTACACGATTTTGTTCATGGATGATTAACGGAATACCCAATAACCATGCCATCAAGCCACCCGGCGCGGCTACAAATCCACCCATGCCTAATACCACATCAGGACGGCGGCGGCGTAAATGTCCGATGGCTTGCCCACACGCTTTGACTAATAAAAAGACGCTTTGCGTTTTTGCCCACAACCCTTTGCCCCGCAAACCTGCGACACATAATTTATCCAGTTCAATCTGATTGGCTGGTACAACTCGACTTTCTAAACCGCGCTCTGTGCCTAGCCATGTTACTGTCCAGCCCTTAGCGCGTAAGTTTTCAGCCACTGCCAGCGCAGGAAAAACATGACCGCCCGTGCCGCCTGCCATAATCATTATTTTTTTATCCATTCTTGCTTACCTTTAGGGACACTCAAGCTACGTTCAACCACTTCACTGTGTACCCGAAACAATAACGAAACGGCAATACACATAATGATAATACTCCCGCCACCATAACTCATCAGCGGCAAGGTTAATCCTTTGGTAGGTAATAATCCCATATTGACCCCCATGTTGACAAAGGCTTGAAAACCAAACCAAATTCCTAATCCGTAGGCAACAAAAGCGGCAAACCGTAAGCCAATTTCTTCGGCTTTTACCCCAATCGCAAAGGCACGCAAAATAAAGGCTGCAAACAGTAATATCACCGTTACTACACCGACTAACCCTAATTCTTCGGCTAGCACTGAAAATAAAAAGTCGGTATGCGCTTCGGGTAAATAAAAGATTTTTTGCACCCCACTGCCTAAGCCTACCCCTAACACATCCCCCCGTCCAAAGGCGATTAAGGCTTGCACTAATTGAAACCCCGTATCTTGTGCATCTTTCCACGGGTCAAGAAAACTAATTACTCGTGCCATTCGATAGGGCGAATAGTAAATCAAACCTGTGACTAAAATTGCGACTAAGACGATTAATATTAAAAATTGTCCTAATCGCGCCCCGCCTAAATACATCACCCCTGTAATAAGAGTGATAACCACCACTGCTGAACCAAAATCAGGCTCTAATAGTAATAGCAGGCACACAATAGAAAACAGCATCAGCGGTTTAAACAAGCCAAAGGCGGCAAGCTGCACAGTTTTTTGGTATCTATCCACATAGCCTGCGATATACACAACGGACACTAATTTAACAAACTCGGAGGCTTGAATCCGAATCCCAAATAGCGACAGCCAACGGCTACTGCCATTGACTTTGACACCTAACCCCGGAATCAACACCGCAACTAAGGAAACTAAACCTGCAATTAGCAACAAAGGTCCTAGCCGCTCCCATGTTTTTAACGGGGTTGTGGTAACAAACAATCCAAGAATCAGTCCAATCACGATATGGGTTAATTGTCGCAGAGGATAATACATACTATTACCACTGAGTTTTGTTCCCAAATGCAGCGAAGAGGACACCATCATCACATAACCGATCCCCAACAAGGCAAAGCTAATCACAAATAACAGCCAGTCAATATGAAAGGTACGCACAGCCATTTTTTTAGCCATTTTTTTAATCCAGTGCCATCACCGCAGCGGCAAATTTATGTCCGCGCTCGGCATAGTTTTTATATTGATCTAAACTGGCACAAGCAGGTGACAATAAAACTGTATCCCCTGTTTTTGCCACGTTTGCAGCGCATAATACCGCATCATCTATATATTTGGCTAAATACAACGGCACAATCCCAAGCAAAGCCTGTTCCAAAAGTGGTGCATCTTTGCCCATTAAAATCACAGCCTTGGTTTTTTGTGCCACCGCTACACGCAATTCACGCATAT
This sequence comes from Methylococcaceae bacterium, assembly GCA_020048335.1. Lineage (GTDB taxonomy): Bacteria > Pseudomonadota > Gammaproteobacteria > Methylococcales > Methylomonadaceae > CAIQWF01. The sequence goes on from JAIFMS010000124.1 coordinate 4,265, forward strand.
CTGCCCCTTTACCGTCTCCGCCTGCAATTAAAATCACCTTATCATTATAACCTTGCAAAGCCGCGATACAGGCTCCGATGTTGGTCGCTTTAGAATCATTCACCCAAGTGACACCGTTTTTAACCGCCACTTTCTGCATTCGATGGGCTAAACCGACAAAACTGCGCAACGCTGTACACATCGCCTCTTTTTCCAAACCTACCACAGTTCCTAAGGCTAACGCCGCTAAGGCATTGGCTTGATTATGGCGACCTTCTAAGGGTAAATCCGCACACGGCATAAAATCGGTTTCTTCATTCACCAGCCATTCTACACCGTCACGCGGCGCAATATGAAAGCCTATAAACTGTTGAATACTAAAGAAATAATTTTTTCGTTCTGAAGTCTGCATTGCGCTAACATACGCATCATCTGCATTTAATATCATCACGCCGTCACCACGAAACACTTTTTGTTTTTGTGCGGCATAATCCGCCATATCGGTATGACGGTCTAAATGGTCAGCGGTGACGTTTAACACGGTTGCCGCAGCCGCATTTAAAACATGACTGCGCTCCAATTGAAAGCTTGATAATTCAAGCACATATAGTTCAACCTCATCGGCGAGTAAATCCAGCATCGGTGTACCCAAATTGCCACCCACGGCGGTGATTTTTCCCGCCGCTTTGCCCATTTCACCGACCATGGTGGTGACGGTACTTTTACCATTCGCGCCAGTGATTGCTACAATCGGCGCGGTGGTTGCGCAGGCGAAAATATCTACGTCACTGACTAAAATTGCGCCGCGTTGTAAGGCTTGAGCAATTAAAGGTTGTTGCAAACTGATACCGGGACTGACAATTAAATGCGTTGCGGTGGTAAAATTTGTCGCTTGAAATGCGCCTGCGGTTAATTGAATAGTAGGGGATAATTGGCTTAATTCCTCAGCATTGGGTGGATTTTCGCGGCTATCAATAACGCTGAATTGAAAGCCGTGTCTATGTAAATAGCGGGCAATTGAAAAGCCGGTAATGCCTAAACCTACAATTAATATATTGGCGGTTTGTGGATTTAGGGAGAAGTGTTTGTTTAATAAGTTAAGAGTTGAGTTATTCATTATTTTTGGGATAATTGGCAGTATCATTTTCGACAAATTGGACTAATTCAACAAAAGAGGGGCATTTTTTCTTCACCTCGTCTAAATCAAGCTCTTCAATAATCTTTTTATTGTCATTTGTGTCCATATAAAGCGGTCTAGGTTTATTTTTATTCAACAAACCCTTTATTTTTTCTTTTGGGTCTGGCTCTTTTTCAGGATTAAAGAAAGGTTGTTTAGGAGGCACAAATAATGGAAAAACTTTCACGATAGCCTCCATATCCGCTAATATCCACGCCTCTATTTCTTCAGTCGGAATTAAAATGCAAATTAATTTATTTTTAAGTTTTGCAGAACTGATAATGTTTGAAACAACTCGTTTATACACTTCTTCTTTTGAATATTTATCTCTGTCGTGGCAGATATAGCACTTTCAACTCTAACAGATATATAAATTATTAACATATTTAAAATAATAACTCACATCACCTAATGATATTGATTTAATCGCAGA
>JAIFMS010000096.1 GCA_020048335.1 Methylococcaceae bacterium
AGGCGTGGATTGTGACGGTCAAGTCCTTGTTTTATACGATATGTTAGGGATTAGTGTTGGCAAACGCCCGCGTTTTTCTAAAAATTTCATGCAGCACGCGAGCAGTATTGAAGAGGCGATTCTGCACTATCAGTCAAGCGTAAAAAACAGTACCTTTCCCTGTCCTGAACACAGTTATTAATTGTAAACGTTTTCTGCTCGAGAAATAAAACTCCCCTAGTCGCTGATAAAAAAGCTAAGGGATTTTTTCAACTCACCGCTATTAACTTACGTTTTATATGTCAAACCCGCAGCTTGAAACTATTTTTCCCTGCCCTTTTTCTAAAAACTATGGCATTCCAAAAAAACAAGCGTGGCTGCTGTTAAAAGTTTTTTTCCTGTATCGTTTTATTTTATCCAGCCTGTTTGTGATTTTATTTTACAGTCGCTTTTCCAGCAATATTATCGAGGCAAGGTATGAACAGCTCTATCTTACTACCAGTAAAAGCTATTTAGTCTTAGCTATTGTGTCAGGATTGTGCGCTTTTTATCCCACAATAAAATATACCTTTCAAGCCCAGATGGTTATTTTTACCGACATTATTGCCATCACGTTATTGATGCACGCTTGTGGGGGGATTGAAAGTGGTATTGGAATTTTGCTCGCCGCCTCCATTGCCTCAGGCGGACTATTGGTTGGCGGAGTTTGTTCAATGGTTTTTGCCGCCCTTGCCAGTGTTGCGGTGTTAAGTGAACAAGCCTATGGTCTTTCAATCAACACGGTCACATTTTCCTCCTATCCCAGTGCGGGAATGCTGGGGGCTTCTTTTTTCATCATTGCTTTTTTATCGGTGGTTCTGGCAAAACGTTCTGAACAATCGGATTTATTAGCCAGCCAGCAACAGCAAACCATTTCCACCTTAGAAGCGTTAAACCAATATATTATTCAGCATTTACAATCGGGCATTATTATTAGTAATCAAGAAGGTCAAATTTACATGACCAATGAGGCCGCGTTATATTTATTAGAACAATCCTCACCGCCTGTGCAATTAAGTGATGTATCCGAACAATTGAGTTTACTCTTTTCATTTTGGCTCAATGACCACAAGCAAGAATCATTAACCTTACAACGCCCGAATCATGCTGCGATTCAATTGCGTTTTAGTTTACTGCCCACCGAGCAGGAAACGTTTTACATGATTATTTTGGAAGACAGCGCGTTACATCATCAGCAATTGCAACAAGGGGTTTTAGCCTCGTTAGGGCATTTAACCGCCAGCATTGCCCATGAAATTCGCAATCCCCTCAGTGCGATTAGTCATGCAGGGCAATTGCTTTCTGAAAACCCACTGTTAAGTCCTGAAGATTTGCGTTTAACGCAGATTATTCAAAATCACACCAAACGGGTAAATAAAATCATCACCGATATTTTGCAATCTTCAAAACGCCAACCCTCGAATCGGGAAAAGATTTTGTTAGATAAATGGCTAAAAGATTATTTAGCGATGTTTATGTTAGAACAAGGCTTAACCAAACGCTTGTTTGAATTGGTTTTTCTGCAAAAAAAGCTTTATGTCCTAATAGACCCTGGGCATTTTAAACAAATCATGGATAATTTATGCGTCAATGCTTTAAAGTATGGCTGTATTGAACAAGGCAATATTATTGTACAGGTAAGCTGCCTGCAAAAATCCCCTTGCATCACGTTAATAGACCACGCGCCAGTCTTAAAATCGGAGGTAATTAAACATTTATTTGAACCTTTTTTTACCACCTCCAGCAGTGGAACAGGGTTAGGTTTATATATCTCGCGTGAACTGGCGCAATTAAATCAAGCCGACTTAAGTTATAGTTTCACAGGGCAGCAAGGCTGTTTTGTCTTGCGCTTATCCAATGGCGAACATAGAAAAATTGAATTATGAAATCTGTTTTAACCTTAATTGTCGATGACGAACCTGATATTCGCGAATTATTAGAAATTACTCTGGCACGGATGGGAATTACCACCTACAGCGCGGAAAATGTAGCGTCTGCCTTGTCTTTATTGCGTCTGCATCCTTTTAATCTTTGCTTAACCGATATGCGCTTGCCTGATGGTGATGGTTTGGAAATAGTTGATTATATTCAACAACATCACCCTCATTTACCCGTTGCGGTCATTTCTGCGCACGGCAATATGGATACCGCCATTAAAGCGATGAAAAAAGGGGCGTTTGATTTTATCTCTAAACCGCTGGATTTACCTTCGTTGCGCGGCTTAATTAAAAGTGCCTTATCCTTAGCCCCCTTAAACCAAACAAAACTATCTGCCATCAATACGTTGTTAGGTAGCTCTCCAATAATGCAGGAGATACGGGCTAAAATTGAAAAACTTAGCCGCAGTCAAGCCCCCGTGCATATTCGTGGTGAATCAGGGGTCGGTAAAGAATTGGTCGCCAGACTGATTCATCAACAAGGGCCGCGTGCCGCAATGCCATTTGTCGCCATTAACTGCGGGGCAATTCCCCAGGAACTCATGGAAAGTGAGTTTTTTGGGCATAAAAAAGGCAGTTTTACAGGGGCTGTGCAGGATAAAAAAGGGCTGTTTCAAGCGGCAAACGGTGGCACACTGTTTTTAGATGAAGTGGCAGAATTGCCACTAGCGTTACAAGTCAAACTATTACGCGCGATTCAAGAAAAGAAAGTTCGCCCAGTGGGGGAACAACAAGAAATCGCAGTGGATGTGCGCTTATTGAGTGCCACGCATAAAGATTTAGCCGAGATGGTACGAAGCGATACATTTCGGCAAGATTTATTTTATCGAATTAATGTCATTGAGTTGATTGTGCCACCGTTGCGAGTGCGAGTAAAAGATATTGCCGAAATGACGGAGCATCTACTAACAAAACTTGCGCGGGGCAATAAAATTGCAAAACCTAAAATTTCCAAATCGGCTATCACTGCACTTGAAAAGTATAGCTTTCCAGGCAATGTACGGGAGTTGGAAAATATTTTAGAACGGGCTTTGGCTTTATATGATGGAAAAATCATTGACGAACAGGATTTGAATTTGCCGATAAATTCAACTGCCGTCACCACAACTGCACAGATGATAGTGGATAAATTTGATGCGGCGCAAAAGTCGCTGGAAAATTATTTGGAAGGAATTGAAAAAAAGGTCATCGCGGATGCACTGGAAAAAAATGTGGGCAATAAAACCGCCGCCGCAAAGCAATTAGGAATAAGTTTTCGCTCGTTTCGGTATCGGTTAAAAAAACTTGGGTTAGAGTAACCTGAGTGTGATTTTGCGTAGTGATGATTAATTGATAAAACCGAAAAGAAAGCAATCGGGGGAAAATCGACTGCTTTCTTTCTTCAAATTGATTTTGTCAATTATTTAGTTTTATCACTTGGTTTAGCTTCGGCTTTAGAATCCTCAGGTTTGGCTTCCGCTTTAGAATCCACAGGTTTTGCTTCCTCTTTAGAAGCCGCAGGCGATGCTAAATTGCTGTTTTTCTCCCATTTTCCACCCGCTTTAATGCACTCCTTCTTTGTTTTTTCGACAACCGCTTCTTTCAATACACAACTATGATTTTGTGGGGTTGCTGTTTTTTTGGCAAAAGCCACAGTTGATAACAGCACTAAAGCGACAGTAAGAACAATCTTTTTCATGGTATTTCCTCTTAAATTACAATTAATTTACGTTGTTGATAATTTTTTAGTTTCAAAAATATCGGCTGAATTATCAGCTAATTCACTGGCTTTGCCTACTACCTCGTCCCATTTTTTTAATAGAGAGCAAGAAGATGAGGCAAATTTACGCTGTATAAGTCAACCATTCGAGGTGGTCATTGCGACGACCATGAACATAATCAAAATAAAGGGTTTGTAATTCCTCTGTAATTGCACCCCGTGAACCTGAGCCAATTACCCGATTATCATATTCCCGAATCGGTGTCACTTCTGCGGCGGATCCTGTGAAAAAAGCCTCATCTGCCACATACACTTCATCACGAGTAATGCGTTTTTCAATCACTTCCAAACCTTGCTCGCGGGCAATGGTCATGACGGTATCGCGGGTAATGCCCTCTAAAGCACAGGTCGTTTCAGGCGTGTACAATTTACCATTGCGCACGATAAATAAATTTTCCCCACTGCCTTCTGCGACAAACCCTTCGTGGTCAAGTAATAAGGCTTCGTCATAGCCTGTTGCTAACGCTTCTTGCAGAGCGAAAATAGAGTTAATGTAATTGCCGTTGGCTTTGGCTTTGCACATCACGCTGTTCACATGATTGCGGGTATAAGAGGAGGTGCGAATCCGAATCCCTTTTTCCATATTATCTGCGCCTAGATAAGCTCCCCACGTCCACGCCGCTACCATCACATGGGCTTTTAAATTGTCCGCGCGTAATCCCATCCCTTCTGAGCCATAAAAGCACATCGTGCGAATATACGCGCTATCGAGCTTGTTTTTGCTAATCGCTTGGCGTTGCACTTCATTGAGTTCGGCTTTGGTAAACGGCAGCTTCATGTTTAAAATATGCGCAGAACGATAAAGTCGGTCAGTGTGTTCTTTTAATTTAAAAATCGCCGTGCCTTGTTGTGCATGATAAGCCCGCAATCCTTCAAAGACCCCCGCACCATAATGCAACGTATGCGTTAAAACATGAACTTTTGCTTCACGCCATTCAACCCATTCGCCATCTAACCAAATTAAACCGTCTCTATCGTCCATTGTTGCCATGTTATTACCTGTATTTATTTTAAAAAAAAGAAACTGTTGCTAAAGTTTATCGAATAAGCAACTATTTTGCCATTAACAGTTTTGCTTTAAAATTTAAAGCCCTGGTTTTATTTACCAATAATCCCGTAAAGCCCCCTCCTTCAGGTGGGGGATATAAGGGATTTTCTAAAGAGGTCTATCAACCATCAAACCAATAATCAAAACCCTATCAGTCAGAGTCAGAGATAAACACGCGCGTGTTTTAAATCGTATGGCGTTTGATGTTAATCAAGTATGGAACGCGGTTAATGCGGATTCTGCTGAATTGTCATGGGTTGCGATTCCAGAGGTTGGTTATCTGAATCTCTGTCCATCGGCGTTTGATTTAATGAAATCCTTAAAAGGCATTCGCAAAGAACGTGACATGATTATAGATTCCACAGCGGTTCAAGAAACGATTGCTGTTCATGCCAAGTCGAGAAAGCAATTTAAGAAAAACAAATTGCGCTGGCGATGTTCTGGTGGTGCAAAAAAAGCCCTCGGTTGGATTCCGTTTAAGTCTGGTGCGGCAAAATGGGTTAATGGTCAAGTCAGGTACGCAGGGCGATATTTTAAAGTTTGGGATAGCTACGGGCTTTCTAATTTTGATTTTCGCGCTGGATGTTTCAGTCAAGATGCGCGTGGACGCTGGTATTTTAATGTTGTGGTTCAGCTTGAGGTCAAAGAAGGAGAAAGACAGGCAGAAGGCGGACAGATTGGAATTGACTTAGGATTAAAAACAACCGCCACCTGTTCAAATGGCGATAGCTTGGAAAGACAGGACTTCTATAGAAAATTAGCCTCAAAACTTGGCAAAGCCCAACGCGCAAAAAATAAAAGCCGTGTTCGTGCGATTCACGCTAAAATCAAAAATTCCCGCAAGGATGTAATACACAAATTCACCACCAAAATAGTGCGTGAAAATAGTTTAATCGTTGTTGGCAATGTCAGTAGCCAGAAACTTGCAAAAACTTGTGGCAAGTCCGTTTTAGATGCAGGCTGGTTCATGCTGAAAACACAACTTGAATATAAGTCGATAGCGACACAAGGCGTGTTTGTTGAAGTCAACGAGTCGTACACTACCCAAACCTGTTCGTGTTGTGGCTGT
>JAIFMS010000029.1 GCA_020048335.1 Methylococcaceae bacterium
CTAACATTGAACAGAAACAAAAAAAGTAAGCTCAAAAGTTGGCTGTTTTTAAGGTTCATAGTAAAAATGCTCTCTATCATGCTTTTGCAGGAATAAGCATTCTATAGTATTTTTATGAACTTTTCCCCACCATGCACAAAGAGCAATTAAGCTGATGTTTTCTACCGTACTTTAACCTGCGTCAATTCCGTACCATCTGGACTCATCACATGGGTTGAACACGCCAAGCATGGGTCAAAACTATGCAAGGTGCGCAAAATTTCCACTGGCTCTTCGGGACGTTCAACTTTGGTATTCATCAACGCTGCTTCAAACGCACCGATATTTCCTGCTTCATCACGCGGTGAACCATTCCAAGTAGTCGGTACAACACATTGATAATTCTCGATTTTCGTATCTTTAATTTTCAGCCAATGCCCCAACGCGCCACGCGGTGCTTCGGTAAAACCCACGCCGCGCACTTCACTTGGCCAAGTATCAGGATGCCATTTCGTCACATTCGCGGTCGCCAAATCGCCCGTTTTAATATTGCTGACTAATTTATCCATGAAATAACGCATTTTTCCGGCTGCCCATTGCGCTTCCAAACCCCGCGCCGCCGTGCGTCCTAAGGTCGAAAACAATGCGGTCACAGGCACATCCAAGGTTTTCAGTACAAAATTAATCTGCTCAGTGATTTCTTTATTGCCTTGCACATAACCAATCACATACCGCGCTAAAGGCCCGACTTCCATCGCATGACCTCGCCAGCGCGGTGCTTTAATCCACGAATATTTCGCGTCTTCGTCCAATTCCTGAATATTGGTTTTCGTTCCCTTAGTGTTGTTGCCCAATTTGAAATGCGGGTCGGTAATGCCATCATAAGGATGCAACCCTTTCAAATCATTGGGATATAAATACCAAGAATGCGGCACAAACTCCTGAATTTGCTCAGGGTCGGTTAAATCCACTTCGTAAACTTTTTTCAAATCACCGTTGATAATCGCGCCGCGTGGCATCAGCAAATTGCTGGCGGAATAATCATTCGCTTTGTCGGGAATGTCGCCATACGACAATAAACTCGTGCCTGATAAACCGCCGCCGTACAGCCAACCTTTATAAAATCCGGCAATTGCCAGTAAATCAGGAATATAAACTTGGTCAATAAAAGTGATGCTTTGGTCAATTAACGAAGAAATCAAATTCAAGCGTTCCATATTAATTGCGCCAACCGCACCTACGCCATCGACATTAATCGCACACGGTACGCCGCCGACTAACCAGTTGGGATGCGGGTCTTTGCCGCCGAAAATGGTGCGGATTTTCATAATATCTTTTTGAAAATCCAACGCTTCCAGATAATGCGTGACCGCCATTAAATCCGCTTCCGGTGGTAATAAATACGCCGGATTTGTCCAATAACCGTTTTTGAAAGGGCCTAATTGACCGGATTCGACAAATTTTTTAATTCGCTGTTGCACATCACGAAAATAACCAGGTGAAGATTTGGGATTATGCGGGGAAATTTTTTGTTGTAACGCAGAAGTGGCAACGGGGTCAGCTTTTAACGCATTGACCGGATTTACCCAATCCAAAGCGTGCAAATGATAAAAATGCACTAAATGGTCTTGCACCTGCAAAGTTAATTGCATGATGTTACGAATTGAATTGGCGTTTTCAGGAATCGTGATTTTCAACGCATCTTCAACCGCTCGCACCGAAGTCAACGCATGAGTTCCGGTACACACGCCACAAATCCGCTGCACAAACGCCCAAGCATCACGCGGGTCGCGTCCTTTTAAAATCACTTCCAAGCCTCGCCACATCGTGCCGCTGGAAACGGCATTGCGGATGATGTTGTTTTCGTCAATATTCACTTCGCAACGCATGTGACCTTCGATGCGAGTCACAGGGTCAACCACAATCCGGCGACCACCGCTGTCCAAGTGGAATCCATTCGGCGTATTAATCTCGGTCATTTTTGTTCTCCTTGTGATTGAGCCGTTTCAGCAACTTTGGCGCGTTTCAGGGCAGTGATTCCGGCGTGAGCTGCAACGCCCGCAGTGACAATCGCTGCCGCCGTGCCACCGACGCTATCGGCATTGCTTTCGATACCAAATTGATTGATATTAGTGACGCGCTCGTAAAAACTGCCTTTGTCCCAAAAACCGTCTTCGGAACACCCCAAGCAGCCATGACCGGATTGAATCGGGAAGGATAGCCCTTCATTCCAACGCACAGTGGAACAAGCGTTATAAGTGGTTGGGCCTTTGCAACCCATTTTGTACAAACAATGCCCTTGTCGCGCCGCTTCGTCATCCCATTCTTCCACAAATTGCCCCGCATCAAAATGCGGACGGCGATAACATTTATCGTGAATGCGTTGGCTGTAAAACATTTGCGGGCGACCTTGCGCGTCTAAGGTTGGCAGCTTGTCGAAGGTCAATAAATAAGTCACCACAGCTGTCATCACTTCCGCAATCGGTGGACAACCGGGTACTTTGACAATCGGTTTATCGGCTAAATTGGGGATTTTATGCGTAGGGGTAGCACGGGTAGGATTGGGTTTTGCAGCTTGTACACAACCCCATGAGGCGCACGAACCCCAAGAAATAATCGCTTTGCAGTTTTCAGCGGCATAACGTAATTGCTCTACAAACGGCTTGCCACCAATGATGCAGTACATGCCGTCTTCAGCGAGTGGCGCGTTGCCTTCGACGGCGAGAATGTAATTATCCTTATATTTTTCAACCACTTCTGTGATAATCGCTTCGGCTTGATGACCTGCCGCCGCCATGATGGTGTCATCATAATCGAGTGACAACATCGACAAAATCACGTCTTTTGCCAAAGGATGTCCTGAGCGAATAAAGGATTCCGAGCAGCAAGTGCATTCCAGCCCATGCAGCCATAACACCGGAATGCGCGGCTTGGTTTCCATCGCGTGGGCGATTTTCGGTGCAAAGCTGGGCGCAAGTCCTAAAGAGGCAGCGGTCAGGCTGCAAAATTTTAAAAAGCTGCGCCGCGTAATGCCTTGCCGCCGCATCACATCGTAAAAAGTTTCTATCATCGCATTCAATCCTCAGGTTAGTTCGACTCAGGGCAACGACTTTGCAGAGTTGTTTTTATAGTGTTTATGTATCAAGCAAATTATATGCCTGATAATAGTAAGGTTGAATTTATGGGATGGGGAACTCTGTACATGACAAAAAATGTTTAAACAATCACTGAAGTCAAAAATCGAGATTTTTGATTCCAATCATTTTTGTCATGCACAGAGGATGGGACATTACAAATCTAACAATAATTTGATGAACAATTGTCAGACAAATGACAAAATGTCGGATAAATTACATCGTGAATCTCAAGTTATTTTTGATACCTGAAATGTTTTCTGTCTATTTATTCACCATTACCTCAATTCCATCCCACTCGTTATTGGCTCCCAAACTAATAAATTGTTCAAGCCGCTCTAAATAAAGTTGGGTTGGCATATCTTGCTCATTTTGCAAAAGAATGGCTTGAAACAAAGGTAACGCCGCAGAAAACTGTTGCCATTGCGGAAGAATAGCGGTTTTAAACGCCCGCAATGCCTTATCATCCGCATCAAACACTTCATAAATCGTCACAGGGTCTTTTTTACCTTTCACTTGAATTTTATCTAAAAACCGAATGCTAAATTGTATCGGCTGCGGCAATTGGCTAAGGCTTTCTTCACTAATCACAATGCCCACCCCATAATGCTTTGTCACCCCTTCCAGACGCGAGGCTAAATTGACCGCATCGGCAATCACCGTGCTGTTCATCCGCTCTAGTTCGCCCACCGTTCCTAAAATCAAATTTCCCGTATGCAGTCCTACCCCAATCGCAATGGCTGTAAAACCTTCCGCCACGCGCTGTTGATTATATTCACTGACTTTTAACTGCATCTGAATTGCTGCATTAATCGCATCAGCAGGACTATTCGGAAACAAAGCCATCACCGCGTCCCCGATATATTTATCAATCCCCCCGCCACAATTGCGAATCACAGGCCCGACGCGGCGCAAAAACGCATTGATAAAATCAAAGTTTTGTTTTGGTGTCATGCTTTCAGAAAGGGTGGTAAAGGAACGAATATCGGAAAACAGCACCGTCATTTCCTGCTGCATATAATCGCCAAGTTTTAATTCAATGATGCTGTCTTTTTTTAAAAATTCTAAAAAAGAATGCGGCACGAATCGACCATAGGCTGCCAATAACCGTTCCATCTGTTTGGCATGATTGTCAATAATTTGTGCCATTGTATTAAACGATTGGCTTAACGTCCCGATTTCATCTTCTGACAAAATAGGCATTCGCACATCAAATTGTTTTTTCGCAAATCGTTTCACCACACTATCCAGCAACCGAATCCCTTTAGTCAGTTGATAACCAACAAAAATAGAAAAAATCGTCGCAATCAGTAACGCCACTACAATAATAATCAGCGAGCTAAGTTTTGATTGCCATAACGCCGCTTGGATATTTTCATCTTTTAAATCAATCCCTAACACTGCAATCATTTTGCCGTGTTGATTACGAATCGGCGCGTAAGCAGACAGCGAACGAGTATTGTATTGCGGGTCTGCCACAATATTCTCTTCAACCGTAATAGCTAAGGTGGCAAAGGTATTTTTAACACAATGTTTAGAAAAAAGACTGTAAGGAAGTCCAAAATGAGAAATTTCTTCTATGACAGGCTCACCCCGAATTTGTTTTGCGCTGAGTTTTTTTACATCCGCATCAACCAAAAAACGACTGCTAGTAAAATGCTGGGTTGGCACTAAGATATAAACATATTGAATTAACTTGGGTTCAGCACCACGCAGCGTTTGTAATTGTTTATCCAGTAATAAATAATCACTCGACTGCTCAATCTGAGCAATTTCAGCCGTGCTAAGTTCCTTCTGTAAATGGCTAATCAATCGCTCGGTGGCTGAAACATCCAATGAAACACCGCCTAAATAAGCAATGTTTTTTAAACGTCCCCGAAAATCTTCCAACAAGCTTTTTTGCAACAACCAATACGACACCCCTGTTGCGGTGAAGGCAATGGCAACCGTTAGCATAAACAGGGAAATAATAATTTTAAAGCGAATGCTCATGCCGTGATTGTTTGTTTAAGAGGCGTGTTACTGTTCAAGCAAGCTCAGAAGTTTTTTAATCGTTTTGCTCAGTCCAGGCGAATTGAGTTCAAGCATGGCTTGTTTGGGGGTTAGCCACTGGCGTTTGTGCTGTTTTGACCATTCAGCCGATGGCACAATTTCTGTTACGGCTAACGGAAAAAGTTGAATCACACATTGTCCGCGCCATTTTGCCTGACTGTGATAACCTAACACCTCATCAGAAATCACCCCTTTAACCCCTGCCAATTCCCATGCCGCTTGTGTTCCTGCCGCTTGCGGGGTTGAACCAGGGGCAATAATACTGGTGGGAAACCGCCAGCGTTGTTTGTGGCTACTGCTCACCAGTAATAATTTAAATACATTATCCACAATACAATAAGGAATCACTGCCGCTTGTGAATAATAATAGGCGGGGCGCGGGCGAAATTCTGCTCCTTTTAAACCCACAAACGGAAACTGCTCTGCCAATAAAGACGGGCGAATTAAGCTGTTTAACGTGGCACACCCTGAACTGGTTTGTGACCAATACTGCCCTAAGGTCAAATGGGCTAAGGTAGCGGTGGGTAAAATTTTGCCATCTTCTGCTGCACTAATCGGGTCTGAGAGCAAATCTTGTAATAAATGCTCTAACCCCGGATTGTGACCCACTATTAAAACTCGGCGTGCTTGATGCGGACATTCGTTAATGATGGCTTTCAGGGTTGCCGCGTTGGCTTCATAAATTTTCGCTTCTTGATAAATCAGTTGCTCACTCAATCCCATCGCATGACAAAACCGCTTTGCCGTATCAAGGGCGCGAGTCGCAGGGGAACTTAACACAAAATCAGGGACTAAATCTTGTTGCTGCGTCCATACCCCCAACAATTCTGCACCGCGTTTACCCCGTTCAATCAACGGGCGATAAAAATCATCCACTTGGGTATTCCAGTCGGATTTTCCGTGTCTTAGAATCAATAATTCTTTGTTCATTGTCTTTTCGCCAGTAACGTGTTGACCACATAATCCGCATATAACTGCGGCACATCAATGCCTATTCCTTCTTTTGCGCCTTTAAAACCTCCAAAAGCAGACACTTCAAACACCACAGCTCCCGCCTCTGTTTCGGCTATATCAACGGTGGCAAAATCCAGTTTGAATAAGGCTTGGGCTTTTGCGGCTAAGGCAATCACTTCATCAGACGGCTGATAAGCGGCATAACGTCCACCATTGTGGGTGCTGGTATTCCATTCGCCTTCTTTGGAAATGCGTGCATAACAGCCTAAATACTGTCCAGCTAAAAAAACCAGCCCTAAATCTTGCCCACCCAACTGCATTTTTTGTTGAATATACATCACAGGATTGGCAACTTGAAAGGCGTGAATTTCTTGCTTGATTTTGTAAAACTCTTTCTTTTTAGAAATAACCGTCATGCCTCGCGCTTTGGTTGAATAGAGCGGTTTAAACACCGCACAACCAAAGTCTTCTACGGCAATCAACGCTTGGGCAAAATCTTCGGTGATACGAGTCGGCGGCATTGGAATACCTGCTTTCGCTAACGTCAGAGTACAACTGAGGCGATTTAATAAAGGCAACGAGTGAATCGAGTTATTAAAGATAGGCACGCCCGCTTGCTCGGCAATGTGCAGTAATTCTAATTTATCTAAACTGTGCGAGCTGTGACGCGAACTGAGTTTTTTAACCACCAGCGCGTCAAACTCACACAAGTTTTGTTCTTGATAGCGTAAACTTGCACTGCTTAAGTCATAAACCACTTGACTCATATCGACGACTAAACACGTCCCTGCTTTTTTCGCAATGGCTTGGGCTAATGCCTCTGTTGACCATTTTCCAATACTGCCAATGACTGCAATTTTTAAATTATCCAACAAAAATCTCCGCAATAGGAACACGATAGGTGATACGTTGTTCACTGTTCATTATAGATAAAACCTGTTCGATTAAATACCTTGCCCGAAAAAACATCGCGTTTGCCAAGGATTTGTCCAAAATAAATCGGGTTGAGGTCGCAAAAGAACGGGCTAATCCTAACGCTAATCGCAACTCAAAACTGCTATCGTGGTTTTGTTTTGCAAATTGCGCAGCAAAGTGATAAAAATCAAGGGTTAATCCTAGCACGTTTTGTTTGAGCGATTTATCAAGCACTTGCAAGCGATAATTAGAAATCATAAACACCGAAACATCCTGCACATAATCCATATATCCTGAGCGGTGTAAATCAATAAAATTGATTTTGTGCTGGGCAGGATTATAAATAATATTGTCGCTATTAAAATCACCATGAATATAAACAGAAAAATGCGGCTTTAACTGCGCTTCGTTATGTTGGGCTTGTTTGAGTAAACTTTCAAAGGCTGGCACGTTTAAATGCCCGATTTGTTGTGTGGGTTGTTTAAATTGCGGGTGCAGATGATAAATTTCAGTGAGCCTCGTTTGTAATTGCCCCATAAAATGTGCGCACACTTTTTTCTCGCGCCGCGTGGTTTGCCAAACCGATTTCAGCGTGATACACAACTGCGCCAGCGCGGCACGTTGCAGTTTAACCGATTGATGCAGCAACACATTTTCAAAAGTCACTCCTTGTAAATGTTCAATTAACAACGCCGCTGATTCACCTCGGCTGTTGTAAGACAAAATACGCGGCGCAATCCCCGGATACAATTGATGCCACGTTTTAACGCTTTCCTGCTCGTCTTGCAGTTTACGCTTTGTGCCATCTTTAAACACCGCCAAAATCGTATTCTGTCGCCGATGTTTTTTGCGCAGCGCAGAAATTGTGCTGCCTGAGCGAGTATGGGCAAGCGTTTTTAAGCCCCAATCCTGATTATCTTTTTTCTTAAGATGGCTGATAAAATCATGCAGGGCGTGGTAGCGGTCAATATTAACAGTCTGCCCCAAACTGCCTGAAATTAACGCTTCACTGATATTTAATAACGCATCACCAATATGCTCTACACTGCGGGCAACAAACAAGGCAGCAATTAAATCTTCAATAAAAACTTTATTTTTTAAAGCAACCACATAATTGGCAATCAAGCCATCACAGGTTATTTTTAATTGCTGCTCCACAGAACCGATTTTTAAGGCCAATTGAGTATTGTTGGTAAAAATCGCAGGCTCAATTAAGCGAATCGCATAACTGACTTGCTCTAATAAGTCGGTGTAATGGCTGGCTTGCAAACAAGCGTGATGCGTAATGGTACAGGCGTGTTGAATACAATCACCACATAATTGACTGACCTGCTCTAAACTGCCTGCAATGGTACTAAGTGCGGTAAACAACAGCGTGGCGGTTTTTTTTTCTTTATGACAGGCAATATATTGATAACTATCGGCATGAATCCGTTGGGTTAAATTCATCGCATAACCACTGCGCGAAATCACGGCGGCGGCATGATGGGGGGTCGGTTCAATAAAATAACGCTCTAAACTTGCCAATTGTGTGCTAACTTCAATCACCAAAAAGCGTAAGTTATTGCGAATATTGAGTGGGATTTTATTTTTCACTTTGTTTAAATTCGATTTGAAAAAATCATGGCTCTTAATGTCATCGTATTTTCATTTTAACCTGCGATGATGGTGATATGATGACAAAAGCTTTTTCAAGCTTATCACAAGCTACTCAACCTGTTATACAATCCTATTATGCTCACTATTCCTTTGTATTTTGAATTACCCAATAATTTAACGGCTAAAAAACTCATTGATAAACTGGGAAAAAAATATTCGCTGCACTTTATTTCTCAGCATTATACGTTTAAAACCTTTTATGACTGTTTTGATTGGCGACTGTATCAAGCAGATTTGCTCTGTGAATTACAACAATCGCAACATGAATCTGTTTTGCGCTTGCAACAACGTAAAACAGGAAAATCCATCATCGAACTTGCAATGGATAATGCCCCTGTTTTTGCCAACGACATCACCGATAAACCGCTACGCAGACAACTGGCGGCTTTGTTGGAAATGCGTGCCTTATTGCCCATTACCACCTTGGATTTTCAAGTTTCGCGCTGGGTTATTTTGAACAAAAAAAACCAACCAGTGCTGCATCTTAGGCTGGAAGCCTATAGCGAATTTAAACAGCGATTGTTGCTTGAACCAGTGCCGCGCTATGGAAAAATAGCCAAAGAAATCGTCAATTTTTTAACCCAATCGTTAGCACTCACGCCTGCCAATCAGCCTGTTTTAGTCAGCGCGTTAAAAAGTCAAGGGCGTAAACCCGCTGATTATTCTTCAAAATTTGCCTTATCGCTTGAACCGAGCCAATCTGCGGATAAAGCCATTCGGACAATTTTTAAACAATTACTGCTTGCGATTAAACGCAATGAACCAGGTACGATTGATGCGTTGGACAGCGAATTTTTACACGATTTTCGCGTCGCCGTCCGACGAATGCGCACGGCATTAGGGCAGTTTAAAGCCTTGCTACCCAAAAAAATAGGCAATCAGCAGCGGGAATTTTTTGCTTGGTTGGGGCAGATTACCAGTACGCCGCGCGACTTGGATGTGTATTTGTTAAACTTTCCTGCCTATCAAGCCAGTTTGCCGAAAAAAATTCGACCTGCGTTAGCCCCTTTGCAAGTGTTATTAAAGCAAAAACAAGGAGTAGCACAGAAAGAGTTGGCGCAAAACCTCACCTCGCCTCATTATTTGTCACAGATGATTGCTTGGGAGGATTATCTGGCACAAAGTAAATTGACCCCCTCCGCAAAACCCATCAAACCGCTGGCAGATAAAAAAATTTGGTGTACCTTTCAACAGGTTTTAGGGAAAGGACAAAAAATCACCGCGTCCTCCGACCCTGTGTTGTTGCACGATTTGCGCAAAACCTGTAAAAAATTGCGTTATTTACTCGAATTTTTCCAAAGTTTATATCCTGTAGGCGACATGAAAATTTTAATTGCAACATTAAAAGGCTTTCAGGAAGTGTTAGGCGATTTTCAAGATTATGAAGTGCAAGAATTAACCTTGCGTGATTTTAGTCAACAAATGCGCGAGGAAGGCGTTGCAGAAGCCACGTTTATAGCGATGGAAACGTTGATTGCCAAATTAGAAACAAAACGCTGCCAAGCCCGAGCGGACTTTGCAGGACGTTTTGCCGATTTTAGTGCAGAGGATAAGCAAAAAATGTTTACAACGCTGTTTGCAGGTAATAGCGTTGCCGAATAGCAAATGCGGCTTTGACTAATAAAATCAACACGGGTACTTCAATTAAAGGCCCAATCACCGCCGCAAACGCTTGTCCTGAATTAACCCCAAATACCGCAATGGCAACGGCAATGGCTAATTCAAAGTTATTGCCTGCTGCGGTAAACGCAAGCGTCGCACTGACAGGATAATTTGCCCCCGCTTTGGCAGACATATAAAAAGTACCTAAAAACATCAACAGAAAATACAAGGTCAGCGGGACGGCTAAACGCAACACATCCAGCGGTAATTGGACAATTACCTCGCCTTTCAAGGAAAACATCAGCAAAATAGTAAACAGCAATGCAATCAAGGTCAGCGGACTGATTTTAGGGATAAACACTTCGTCATACCAACGTTGCCCTTTTTGTTTTAACAGCACAAAGCGAGTTAGCATCCCTGCAAAAAAGGGAATCCCTAAATAAATCAATACACTTTCTGCCACTTGCCATAAACTGACGCTAACGTTTAGCCCAGAGGCAATCCCTAACCAAGCGGGCAGGACGTTGATAAACAGATAGCAGTAAAACGAAAAAAACAGCAGTTGAAAAATGGAATTGAAGGCTACCAGTCCTGCACAATAATCCGTATCGCCATCGGCGAGTTCATTCCACACCAACACCATCGCAATACACCGCGCTAATCCGATGATAATTAAACCGACCATATAATCAGGGGTATCGCGCAAGAACAGCACCGCTAATCCAAACATCAACAGTGGACCAATCAACCAATTTTGCAGTAACGATAACAGTAAAATTTTGCGATTTTTAAAAACCGCGCCCAGCGTTTCATATTTTACTTTTGCCAACGGTGGATACATCATTAAAATCAAGCCAATTGCTATCGGAATCGAGGTTGTCCCCACTTGCAACTGCGTTAATGCTTGGCTGAACGGCGGATAAAAATAGCCCACCGCTACGCCAGTTGCCATCGCGATAAAAATCCACAAGGTTAAAAAGCGTTCAATAAAACCTAAATGTTTTGGTGGATTCATGTTAATTTTCACCAATTTGCGCCAGTAAAACGGTTAATTCGGCATCGGTTAAATCGTCCAGCGGTAACGCCAGCAGCGCGGTAATGCGTTTTTCCAATGCGGCATAAGTATTTTCAAATGCGGCGATAATCTGCGCCTCTGAGCCTGTAACGTGGGCGGGGTCAGGTAAACCCCAATGCACTTTTACCGCACTGTTTAAATAGGCAGGACACACTTCCCCTGCGGCGTTATCGCAGACAGTGATAGCAATATCAATCGGTTGTTCGATGAAATCATCCCACGATTGACTGCGATAGCCTGCCGTGCTTAAGCCATGTCGCTCTAATGTTGCTAACGCATGGTCATTGACTTTTCCCGTGGGAAAACTGCCAGCGGAATAGGCTTGAATCCGTCCTTTGCCAAGTTGATTGAATAACGCCTCGCCTAAAATACTGCGGCATGAATTGCCAGTGCATAGCACGATTACATTTAACATGAAAAAATCCTGTTGGGTGAGTAAACTAATATCTTTATATACGGATAAGCATATATCATAACCCTAAAAAAATGCGCCGCAACTATTTTCTCTTCCCTGTTGATGAATTTGCAACCGCTGCAAGTCGTCTTGATAGGTTTTTTGTGTGGCAACTGCTTGTGACGTGGCGGCTAAAATATCCATTGCCCAAGCGGGTAACTCAGGATTGATTTGGTAATACACCCATTGTCCCTCGCGCTTATCCAGCAACAAACCGAGCTGTCGCAATTGTGCTAAATGGCGTGATATTTTAGGTTGTGATAAGGCTAAAGCGCGGGTCAAATCACACACGCATAATTGCCCTTTTTCATAGAGCAACATCATACAGCGCAAGCGGGTTTCATCACTGAGGGCTTTAAAATACAGGTCAGGGCTAAGTGTCAGGGTCATAAGAATGGGGGGAAAGTTAAGGGAAAATAACCGCCGTGTTGAGTTTGTGTTTTGTATTTTCCTTACACAATGGGTAACATGGGCTATTTATTGAATCCTGCAAAAAATTATGTCAAGTCCGTTAAACGCCGCCACAACGCCAGCCAATTTCACTCTGCTTTGGGTTATCATTGTTTGTTTTGTGTTGCTACAAGGTCTGTCTATCGTACTGTGTCAGACCCTTGCCACGCAAATCCAACAGCCAATCGCCCAAGAACAGGTAGTTTTAATTCGCACCTTGCTGTATGTGCTGACTATTGTGTTATTTCCGCTTACTCGGTTAATTCGTTATAGCCAAGTGCGGTTAAATCAAACCATGCCAGGGGAAAAAACCGCCCAGCAGCGTTATTTTTTCACCGTGCTAGTCTCGCAAGTGCTGATTTCCAGCGTTGGGTTATTTGGTTTTATCCTATTTATAGTGGGCGACACTTTTAACACGTTGATTATTTTTAGTGGTTTGGCACTGTTAGGCTTTTTTTTATACCGCCCGCTCCAAGCCGAATACGACAGCATTGTTGCTGCCTTAACCCATTCAGATTAACCGAGGCTCTTCATGGCATTTACCCCTAGTTTATTACCCACCCTAATCGAAGCAATTAGCGAAACCATTGCTGAAAATGCCGAACACGTTACCGCTTTAGACCAAGCGATTGGCGATGGCGACCACGTTATTAATTTGCAACGTGGACTTGCCGCTTTAACCGCGCAAAGTGAAGCATTAGCGCAACTGGATTGGGCAGCCGCTTTGCAAAAAATCGGCATGACGTTAATGTCAACCGTGGGCGGCGCGTCGGGGTCTTTATACGGCACATTATTTTTAGCGATGAGCAAAGCGTGTCAACAGCAACCCCTCACAATGTCTAATGTAGGAGCGGTTTTTCATCAAGGAGTTGAAGCCATGAAACAGCGTGGAAAATCCGATGTGGGTGAAAAAACCATGTTGGATGTGCTGATTCCTGTTGCCACACAATTACAACACGCCACGCAGCAACAAATGGATTTAAGCTCTATATTAGACAGTCTCGAAGCAGTGGCTATCGCAGGCATGGAATCGACTCAACCAATGCTTGCCACCAAAGGACGCGCTTCTTTTTTAGCCGAACGCAGTCGGGGCTGGATTGACGCAGGCGCAAAAACCGCACAATTGATGATTTGTGCTATCACCGCTGTTTTGCGGGTACAAACTGCGCAATAATTTTTTTAACGCTAGGAACAGACTATGAGTAGTGACACACCCGCTTTTTTGCACATCGACCATCACAGTGTTTTATCCGCCGATATTGGCAAATCGAAATTTTTTTTCCACACCATTTTGGGTTTAGAAATTGACCCAGCCCGCCCAGCATTAAGTTTTGATGGCTTATGGTTTAAATTAGGCAGTAGCGGACAAACTTTGCATTGTATTTGTTTGCCTTCGCAAGACCCTGTGGACAATCGCCCCGAACATGGCGGATTAGACCGACACGTTGCTTTAAAAATCAGCTCTCTTGACCCCTTAGTCGCGCGTTTGGAAGCCCATGCTATTTTTTATACTAAAAGCAAATCAGGAAGGCGCGCGATTTTTTTCCGCGACCCCGATGGCAATGCGATTGAAGTGATTGAGGCTTAAATAAAAAACCGCCCTTCCGTTTCCTCAAGGGCGGTGGTTTATAGTGATAAAATAGTTACGTTGTATCACGCAATAACACCAAGCTCTTAATTCTTTCAAAATGTTTCACATTGCCTGTTGCAAGTTTTAAATTGTGTTGTAAAGCCGTTGCACCAATCAATAAATCTTCGGTTTCAATCAATTGCCCTTTTTGTTTCAACTCTTTATAAGTTTTGGCGGCTTGTTCAGCGCAATTAAAATCAAACGGCAAGATTGTCATATTGCTAAACATGGCTTTCCAGTATAAATCTTCGTTTGTATTGTCGCCGCGCAATAATTCATAAACCGTTATAATGGAAATTGCGAAACGATAAGATTCCAGCGTGAGTTGATAAAGAAAGGTTTTGTCTTTATCGTTTTTCTTGGCGCGTTTATGGGCAATTAACACATTGGTATCGAGGCAGATTATTTCCATGATGCAAAATGCTGTCTTTTTTCTGTAATAAATTGATATTCTTGCTCGGTCATTTCGGGGCTTTCGAGTAAAAAATGTTGAAAATCCGTTAAGCTGTTTTCTTCATCGGTGGGGACAATGAGTAATTTGACCCGTTTTGCGGTGAAATCTTTGGGCAGTTGAACAGAAATACAGCCGTTGATGACTTCGGTATAGTGTTTAATAGCTTGCATGACTTTTTCTCCATAAAGCAAAAAGCAAAAGTGTACCACATAAAAAACCGCCCTTAAGTTTCCTAAAAGGGCGATGGTTTTAAAATAAATTTTGTCTTTTCAAAAAATCTGCGGGTGTTAAAATTTCAATAAATTCAAAAGGATGTAGAACCAATAAATCTTTATCACCTGTCACAATAAAATCGGCATGACCATTAACAGCCACTTCCAAAAACTTATTATCTTTACTGTCGCGACAGGCAGAAATCGTTTTTTTGATAATAATTTTTTCAGAAACAGTGCGTAATGTGTTTAATAACGTTTTTCGGGTTTGAATGTGTACATATTTATCAAATTTTGCCGCCAATAATTTTTCTTCCAATTCGTTATACGTTGCGTCTGAAATCAATAACTGCATGGTATCAATAGCATAAGTGAGTGCTTTGTCGGGTGTCGAATTTTTTTTTAAAGCGGCACTAATGAAAATATTGGTATCGAAAACAACTTTAATCATTGAGTAATTGCGCCAGCTCGCTTTCTGTTAAGCCATTGTCGAAAGCTTGTTGCTGCACATCGGCTAGAGCTTGTTTAAATTGCTGCTTGGCTTTATTTTCAGTCAGTGCTTTTTGTAACGCCTGAATAATAAATTCATTCATGTTTACAACGGTTTTTAGTTCAAAGTCCAGTTGTTCGGGGATTTCAATAGCAAGTTGCATGGTTTTTTATCTCCTTGGTTTCAAATTCTGACAAAAGTGTACCACATAAAAAACCGCCCTTCAGTTTCCTAGAAGGGCGGTGGTTTTGTATAGTTTAATCCGTTGAATGAATTGATTGTTAGCGTATTTACAAGTACACTTCATCCCAAAAAGGGAAGTTATCCTTATGCGCATCATAGCGAAAAGCACATTAAAAAAGTTTTGGGAACAATCAGCTTACAAAGATGCTGAAAGTGTATTAACTAGTTGGTATGAAGAGGTACGAAAAGCCGATTGGAAAACACCGCAGGCTATAAAAGCTCAGTATAGTCATGCCAGTATTTGCAAAAATAACCGTGTGGTTTTCAATATCGGCGGTAATAAATACCGTCTGGTTGTGGAAATGCAATACCGCGCGGGTATTGTTTGGATTAAATTTATAGGTACGCATGAGCAATATGACAAAATTAAAGTAGAGGCTATTGATGAATATTAAACCGATACACAATGACGAGGATTTGCAGCGTACTTTTGAGCGGCTTGAGATGATTTTTCAGGCGGAAGAGGGGTCGCCCGAAGCCGATGAAATGGAGGTTTTAGTGACGTTGATTGAAGCCTATGAAAACAAACATTATGCGATTGCGCCGCCTGACCCAATTGATGCTATTCGTTTTAGGATGGAACAACAAGCGTTGACACCACGCGACCTTGAGCCTTTCATCGGCAGTTGCGGACGGGTTTCGGAAATTCTTAATCGCAAACGCTCGTTGAGTCTAAGAATGATAAAACAACTGCATGAGGGTTTGAATATTCCGTATGAAAGTTTGTTGGCGGGTTTTTAATTGTGTCGTTGTGACACTTGTGCATACCATAAAAAAACCGCCCCTAAGTTTCCTCAAGGGCGGTGGTTTTGTAAGGGGTAGAGACGCAAAATCTTGCGTCTCTACAGTCGGATGATTTTACACAAACACCGAAGTAACCCCCACTAAATTAATTGCGGCAGTAGTGTCTGTATCAGTAACCGCATTGGCAATTTCCATCCCTTTGCTAATCGACATTTCGGCGGTGGCATAAGTAATCCCCCATTCCACAGCAAACTTATTAGCAACAGTGGCTTTATTGTCTAATTGTTTTCCTACCCAACCCCATTTTGCATCATTTGCGTATTGGGTATGCACTGTATCAAGCATGGTGGTAACTACTGAACCGCGTGTTTCTGTGCCAGCAATAAGCTTTTGATTCCAAAAGTCAATTTCAGTCGTATTTGGAGCTGTGCTACCTGTACGACCTAAAACATTAGCGTAAACGATTTTGATAAATTCAGCACTGGTCATAGTTGCGCTGTAACCGGTGGTACTGGAATACTGCACACCTGCGTCATAAAACGCATCGGCAATTTGATTAACGGTTTTTCCGGCTTTGTGTTGGTCTATCCAATATTCTAAGCCGTCTGCGTCAGGAATGCGTTTAAAGAAACCAACGTAAAGCTCTTGGATAACTTTAAGAGTGGCACTAGCAATATTGGTAGCTACAGCTTTAGACTGCACACTTAAATTAATGCTGGCATCATCAAATTTAAGTTGTTCAATATTTTTCACCGTATCCGTACCACTTGTGCCAACATTGTCTTTAACGGTGAAACCTGTTGCGGTTTTAGTAATCTTGAAATTAGCCAAATTTCCTGTATAAACAGCTCTGTCTATACCATCACCACCGTCTAAAATATCATCGCCTGCGCCGCCTGTTAAGGTATCATTGCCTTGTAGTCCATATAATTTATCATTACCTGCAAGCCCTGAGATACTCTCATTGTTTAACGTACCCAACAGCGTATCGTCATTTGCGGTTGGAGTATTAGCATCAAGAAGTGCGCCTGCAAAAACGATATTATTTAATGAACTAACGACACCACTGGGAATGACATACGGCTCGGCTTTAGTATAATCAACTGTATAACCTAAATCTTGCAATGCACCTACGGTGATTTTACTAATTGGCATTGCACCTGAGCTTTCAGCCCATCCTGTGATTAATTCAGTATCAAAAACTTGTTCAGACCAGTGTCCCCCCGCTGTACCTGAATCGCCGCCACTTTCTAATGGCACACTCGTTAAGGTATTATCACCTTTCAAACTACGATACGCATCCAGTGCGTGTACAGCGGTATAGTTATAGCCAGATTTTAAGTTATTCATCTCCCATAGTGTTCCTAATCCTAAAACATGACCCATTTCATGTAAGATGACTGAATTGAACGTACCTTGCTGTATCATAAAATCAACATCAGCTGAATCAAAGGTCATCTCACCCGTGACAGGAAGATATGTTTGATTGATTGAACTAGGACGCAATTCTTTTGGTCCTGCGGAGCCTAAAATGCCGGAAGTGCCATCAATCTCCGCAACAGTGACGGCAATTTTTATATCATCAATCCCGTTATAGTCTGGAACATCTGCGGTAATAATATTTTGCCAACGTGTCGCTGCTGCTTGAAAAGTCGCTTTGACACTGCTGCTAATAGTGTTATCAAATTGAAGCGTAATATCAAAATGATTGTCACCAGTGGGAGGAGTGGGAGGAGTGGTAGCATCATCATTGCGAATAGTACCTGCACTGCCTGTGCCAAGAAGGGTTGCGCCCATAGGATTTGACAACACCAGATTAAACGTTTCATCCGGTTCAACGGTGGTATCACCGGCAATGGGCAAAATGATGGTTTTGCTGGTTTCATTGGCGGCAAAAAAGATTGTGCCAGACGGTAAGGTATTGCCGATAAAATCATCTGCGGTGGCTGTGCCGCTAGAAACGGCATAGTTGACAAATGACGCGCTGGTGCTGCCGGTGCGATTGACGGTGAAAGTCAGCGCGGTGCTGCCGCTATTGCCTTCGGTGACGCTGGCAGTGGCGGGAGACAAGCTGATTACAGAAAAGCCGATTGTAGTAGTTGCTTTTTCTGGTAAATTGAACGTCATAGTTTGACTTATAGAACTAACTGCTTGAGAAAGACCTAGATTAGAATCATTGGTCATTGTTTGGTTCGGAGTCATTTGAACTCCATTTATTATTATTGGCATTTTTCGTCTCCAAAAATTAATTAAATTTACTAAGTGTTAAACCGTGAATAGTATTAATCCACCCAACTTAAAAACGTTGTTGGTAAAAGTGTCCGTGTAATTATTGCTAACTTTAAGTGTGATTAGCATAATATTCTTCTTATTATTAGTTAGTAACTCACTAACATCTTGAGTCTATTCTCATGCCTCTTATAAGTCTACGAATTTCAGGGTTATATTTTTGAAAAATGTGATAAAACTGACAGTTTATTTTTCCAAAGTTAGATGGGACGGGCTACAAAAAAATGACCCAATTTTGACATTTGACAATTTTCCAGCCACAGATGTATGCTTTTTGCCGAGTCTTCAAAAGTGCCAACAGCATGTTATTATCCATGCTTGAATTTTTAAGCGTTAACCCGAGGGCAAATGAAAGCGCACGATGCCAGTTACAAAGCCATTTTTACCCATCCTGAAATTATTCAGCAATTGCTACAGGATTTTGTCAAACAAGACTGGGTAAAAGAATTAGACTTTTCCACCTTGGAAAAAACCAATGACCATTATGTGAGCGAAGATTTGCGCGAGCGTTTTGATGATATGGTTTGGAAAGTGCGTTGGCAACAGCAGGATTTATACGTTTACTTATTGATTGAATTTCAGTCCGAAGCCGATTATTTTATGCCCGTGCGGATGATGACTTACATCGGCTTGCTGTATCAGGATTTGATTAAAAGTCAGCACTTAAAAACTCACGACAAACTGCCGCCAGTGATGCCGATTGTGCTACATCGTGGACAAAAGGCTTGGAAATATCCGTTAAATATCAATGAATTAATTGCCAAGCCTAATGAAATTTTAGCGCACTATTGCCCAACTTTATCGTTTTTTCTGATTGACGAGTGTCAATATCCACAGGAAACACTGATGGCGATTGATAATGCGTTAGCCACCTTGTTTCAATTGGAACAACCCAGCGAGATTTTAGTCAAAGCCAAACAAGTGGCGCGGTTGTTTTTATTGGTCAAACACGCACCGGCATTAGAGCGCGTTTTTAGGGTTTGGGTGGATCATATTTTGGCGATGCGTTTGGAAAATCCTGCCGCATTCAAAGCCGCAACCAATTTAGAGGAGATAGCAATTATGTTAGAGGAATGTGTAGATTCTTGGGTAACCCAATGGCGGAATGATGGAATTTTTCAAGGCAGACAAGAAGGTTTGCAAAAAGGTCGGCAAGAAGGTCGGCAAGAAGGAGAGGTTTTAGTGCTGAAAAAACTATTACGCAAGCGGTTCGGGAACTTGCCTAGCTGGGTGGACGATAAGCTGGGAAAAGCGTGTGCGGATGAATTGGAGTTTTGGGTAGAAGCGATATTAGACGCGAAAACTTTGGACGAGGTGTTTTTGCCGAGATAAATTAAATCGCTTACCTTCTTTAAAAAAGGGGAAAAAATTAACCTTTGTTGATTGCGCTTGTCCTTGATAAACTATAATCCATTCATTTCTTTAAGAAAAACAGCATGAGCGCAAATTCTGTCTTAAAACCTTAAATTCCCCTTTTGGTAAAGGAAAGAAAACAGTGCTTCTTTCCTTAAAGAGGAGACTGAGGGGGGATTTTAGAAAGAACGTCCTTAAGCCACAATCCCATTATGACGTAATAAAGCGGTTATTTCTGGCTCGCGTCCCCGAAAGTTTTTAAACAATTCCATCGCCTCGCTACTGCCGCCTTGTTCCAAAATATGGGTTAAAAACGCCTCGCCTGTTGTACGGTCAAAAATCCCGTTTTCTTCAAATAATGAATACGCATCACTGGATAACACTTCTGCCCATTTGTAACTGTAATAACCCGCTGCATAACCACCTGCAAAAATATGGGAAAAACTGTGGGCAAAACGATTAAATTCAGGCGGCAGCATCACCGCCACCTGTTGGCGAATCTGAGCCAAGATTTCATAAACTCGCCCGCCCTGTGCAGGGTCAAACGCTTGATGAAGGGTAAAATCAAACAAACTAAACTCCAGTTGCCGCACCATAATCATCCCTGCTTGAAAATTTTTCGCCGCCTGCATTTTATTAAACAAATCGTCGGGTAACGGTTCATCGGTTTGATAATGCCCCGATAAAAGTGCCAAAGCTTGTTTTTCCCAGCACCAGTTTTCCATAATTTGACTGGGCAATTCCACCGCATCCCATTCCACGCCATTAATGCCTGAAACACCCAGATAATCAACTTGGGTCAACAAATGTTGCAAGCCATGTCCAAATTCGTGAAACAGGGTTTCCACTTCATCGTGGGTTAATAAAGCAGGCGTTTCACCTGCGGGCGGCGTGAAATTACACACTAAATACGCCACAGGAATTTGTATTTCTGTTTTTGACAAAGCAGCATCACCAGTGGGTTGTACTATTTTTTTCCGCCCCACACAATCATCCATCCACGCCCCGCCGCGTTTTTGCGCCCGTGCGTACAAATCCAAATAAAATTGCCCGCGCACTATGCCATGCGCATCTTGAATTTCAAAAAAACGCACCTCGGAGTGATAACTGTCAAAAGCGGTTATTTCGCTAATTTCTAGCCCATATAATTTATTCACCACCGCAAACAAGCCTGGCAAAACGCGGGTAATAGGAAAATAGCTTTTTACCTCTTCTTGCGATAAATCATAACGATGCTGGCGCATTTTTTCGCTGTAATAGCTCGCATCCCAGGCTTGTAAATCGTTTAACCCATCGTACTGCTGGGCAAACGCCCGTAAATCGGCTAAATCTTGCCGCGCTTGTGGCAAGGATTTTTGGGCTAAATCTTCTAAGAACGTAATGACATCAGCCGGTTTGTTTGCCATTTTGGTCGCTAGCGATAATTGCGCATAATTTTCAAACCCTAATAATTGCGCCTCTTCATGCCGCAATGCCAAAATTTGCTCCATCACGGGAGTATTATCCCAAGCAGGATTGCTGCCCAATTCTGACGCACGGGTGGCAAAGGCTTGATAATGCTCGGCACGCAAATCGCGATTATCCGCATAAGTGAGTACGGCAATATAGGAGGGAAATTGTAAGCTAATCAGCCAGCCGTCTTTGTCTGCAAGCTGTGCGGCTTGTTTGGCTTGTTGTAATGCCGATTCAGGTAAACCTTTAAGTTCGGTTATATCGGTAATCTGTTTTGACCACGCATTAGTCGCATCTAAAACATTTTCTCCATATTGACTAGACAGGCGCGATAACTCTTGGCTAATTTCTTTATAGCGTTGCTGTTGCGCGGGCGGTAAATCAATTCCCGATAATTTAAAATCACGCAACGCATTTTGAATGCTTTTTTGTTGGGCTTTTTCTAAATGGGCAAAATTGTCACTGTTGGCAATGGCTTGATAAGCAGCAAACAACGCCTGATGCTGTCCCATTTCCGTGGCATAGTCATTCAATTTAGGCAAACAAGCATTGTAAACTTCCCGCAACGCTTCGTTATTACACACCGCATTCAAATGACTAACAGGCGACCAAGCTTTATTGAGGCGGTCTTCGGCTTCCTCAATCGGGGCAATAAGATTTTCCCAAGTATAAATTTGATTGTTTTGCAAACACGCTTGCACTGTTGCCCGCGCATTTTCTAACAGCGTATCCACCGCTGGCACGACGTGTTCAGGTTTTATCTGTGAAAAAAGGGGTAATGTTGAGTATTGTAATAAAGGATTGTTCATCGAATCGGTCTGTAGTCAAGGAAAGTGGAAGGGATTTTACCGTTTATAAAAGCGATTTTAAATCAATAACTTGATTTTTCAAACATCCAGCTATAAATCAAAAACGTTATAATCAGCAGAAAACAGGGTAACGTCGTGTCATTGCCCCGTTAGAAATGGCGCGGTTTTCTGTCAAATCACAAGGGCAAAAATGGATACTAAAACACAAAAGCAAAGAGAAGATGATTTAAGAAAATCGCTTAATTATGCTTATTTAAAAGCTGGCACTCCTAGAGAAGCAATTGATAAATTTAAATATCAAGCTATAAAATTATTAAATAGCCTTCAAGCAAATGAAACTGAGGATTTTTATAAAAACTGTTTATCTGATTTTTTAAAAGAAACTTACTATAAAAGCAATCATTATATTAATACGAAAGGAAAAAATGATTTAGTCATTCATAATGATAAAAAATCAACTAGTTCGGTTGGCGTAATCATTGAAGTTAAACGTCCTAGCAATAAATCTGAAATGATAAGTTGCGATAATCTAAATAAAAAATCGTTGCAAGAATTAGTTTTATATTATTCAATGAATGGTTTATTTTTAATGCTCGCGTTTTTGAAAGTTGTTTTGCTGAAAATAAACAATTGGTTAAAGATTTTACAGAGTTTGAAAGTGGCAGGTTAGCAGGTCATAAAACAAGCTCATTTTATGATGCTATTGCTTACCCTATTATTGAATTATGTAAAGAAAAATTAGAATTTACTTATTTTAACTTAGCCAATTATCAAACGCTTTTAGAAAATACCAATAAAGAAAATGACAAAGCGTTAATTCCTTTATTCAAAATTTTATCCCCTGAA
Organism: Methylococcaceae bacterium; assembly: GCA_020048335.1. GTDB lineage: Bacteria > Pseudomonadota > Gammaproteobacteria > Methylococcales > Methylomonadaceae > CAIQWF01. The sequence continues at coordinate 22,797 of JAIFMS010000029.1, forward strand.
CACCTACTTAAATTATCTTTTAGCAATGATGCCAATAGTTTAAATCAAGAATTTTACAACGAGTTATTGCATATTATTGGTTTAGAAGAAATTAAAGAAAGCGGTAAAAAGTTAATTAAACGCAAAGAAAAAAACCGACATTCCGCTTCATTTTTAGAGCAAACGCTATGCTATATAAAAAATCGTGGTGAAATTACCCAAGAACAACCCTTGTTTAAGGCGGCTATTGAATTAAGTATTACTTGGATTAATCGAATCTTATTTTTAAAATTGCTCGAAGCGCAATTAATGACGTATCATAAAAACGATAAACTTTATCAATTCTTTACTATTGAAAAATTAACTGGCTTTTCAGATTTGAATCATTTGTTTTTTGATGTATTAGCCATTAAAGAAGAAAATCGTGATGAGGATTCAAAAAAACGCTTAAGTCATATTCCCTATTTAAACAGCTCTTTATTTGAAGAAACAGAATTAGAAAATAAGACACTGGATATAAGCAAACTAAGACGGCTGCCCTTACCTATTTTATCAACAACCGTTTTAAAAAATGAGCAAGGGCATCAATTAACAGGCGAGTTAGATGTATTAAGCTATTTGTTTAGTTTCTTAGAGGCTTATGATTTTTCTAATGACAGTAAAGAGGATATAAAAGAGCATAACAAATCGTTAATTACTGCCTCTGTATTAGGTTTAATTTTTGAAAAGATTAATGGCTATAAAGACGGTTATTTTTTCACGCCTAGCATGATTACCATGACTATGAGTCGTGAAACGATGCGGCTTGCTGTATTGCAAAAGTTTAATGAGCTAAAAGGTTTTGAATGTCAAACGTTTGATGATTTAAAAAGCACGATTAAAATAAATTCCAAGGAAAATAGAAAAGAAGCAAATGCGATTGTTAATAGTCTTAAAGTCTGTGACCCTGCGGTGGGTTCAGGGCATTTTTTAGTCTCAGTTCTCAATGAATTTATTGCCATAAAAAGCGAATTAGGCATTTTAGTTTACCATGAGGATGAGAATTACACGGGGCTGTCAGGTTGGAAAATAACCGTTGAAAATGATGAGCTTGAGATAACTCGTCGCGATAATGATACGATAAAATTTGAATATTATATTGATAGTAAAGAGAGTCAAAAGATACAAAAGACTTTATTCCACGAAAAACAAAAGATAATTGAAAATTGTTTATTTGGCGTGGATATTAATCCGAATTCAGTCAAAATATGCCGTTTACGGTTGTGGATTGAATTGTTAAAAAATGCTTATTATAATGATGATAAAAAATTAGAAACGTTACCCAATATTGACATTAATATCCAATGTGGTAATTCATTAATTAGCCGTTTCTCATTAGATGCTGATTTGAAAAGTGCATTAAAAAGAAGTCACGTTAATATTGATGATTATAAAAAAGCGTTTCATTCTTATCAAAAGGCTAAGAGCAAGTCTGAAAAGAAAGAAATGGAGCGTTTGATAAAAAGCATTAAAGAAAACTTTTATGCGGAGGCTTACGAAAACGACCCGAATAAAAAGTTATTAACCGAAAAAATAGCTGCTAAGTATTCTTTAACTAATACTTCTTTAATTGAAGAAACAGTAAAAGAACAAATAGTGAGAGAAAAAGCACTACAAAAAATAGAACTTGAAATAACCAGACTTAACTATGAAATCGAAAATTTTAGGAATAATCCGCTTTATAAGAATGCGTTTGAATGGCGTTTTGAATTTCCAGAAGCCTTAAATGATGACGGTGATTTTATTGGTTTTGATGTGATTATTGGTAATCCACCATATGGAATTGAATTTTCAAGTCAAGAAAAAGCACTTTTCAAAAAAGAGTTTTCAGATGTTCATGTTAGAACGCCAGATTCATTTAATTATTTTATTTCAAAATCGTTTGGATTAATAAAACAAAATTGGATGATTTCTTTTATCGTGCCAAATAATTTATTTTTTCAAACTGAATATGAGAAAGCCAGAAAACTTTTGTTATCTAAAAAAAGAATGCTAATTGCAATAAATTTGGGCGATGGAATTTTTCACAGTCCTACAGTACCATCGTGTATTTTTGTTGTTAAAAATACCCATGTTTCTCACTATGATTTTTTTTATAGTGACGCAAGAACTTTATTTTCAACAGATAAAAAAGACTTGAATCTTTTAGAAAAAATAAATATTGACGATATACTTAATACTCCATCTTATGTTTTTGGTGTATCGAATAAAAAACTTGAAATTATTAAAAAAATAGAAAAACAATCATGTTTGATTGACACAATAGCTTTAGAAGTGGCTTGTGGCATTTCTTCTGGTGGAGATAAAGTTTTTAGAATACATAAAAATTTAGCGAATAATTTAAATTTAGAAAAAAATTTACTTAAACCTATTTTAGTTGGATGTGAAATTAATAAGTACAATATCGAAAATACTGAAAATTTTGTAATTTATTCAGATAGAGATTTAAATATTGAAAATTTCGATAACGTACATAAATATTTAAAAAGTTTTAAGCCTAAACTAGAAAATAGAAGTGAATGCAAGTCTGGAATACTTCCTTGGTTTTCTTTAAATAGACATCGCTATACTAAGCTTTTTACAGATAAAAAAATTATAATGCGGCAAACATCTGATAGTATTCGAGCAACTTACGATGATAAAAGTTTTTTTGTATTAGATAGCATTTTGGTTTTAAAATTAAAAAATGAATCGGAATTTTCTTATAAGTTTGTATTAGCAATTTTAAACTGTAAGCTAACAGAGTTTATTTATAAAAACTTAACACAAGAAGAAGGGCGGATTTTTGCTCAAGTAAAACCGAAAAATGTAAGAAAATTATACATCCCTAAACTTTTATCACAGGAACAAAAGCCTTTCATTACTTTAGTAAATAAAATCCTCAAAGCCAAAAAAGCAGGGCAAGACACGCACGACCTAGAGGCACAAATTGACACGTTGGTTTACGCACTGTATGGCTTGAATGAGGCAGAAATTGCGCTTGTAGCGGGGGAAAAATAACAGGGGAAAAAACAGCTCCTTAAGAAAACTTAAGGGCGGCTTTTTAGCTAAGTTCTAAAAACTCTCAACCCATCACCTCGTTGCATAGAACAGTTTTCGATTGCGGGTCATCTCACACATTTTAATGACCGCCTAAATCATGCTTTACAAAATGCGATTATGATAACCCCCAAAGCCGTTCTAAAAATCAATTCCCCCAACCGCTTATCGCAAGTGAGTTCGCTATGAAAATCTATTTTAAAATTCTCCCTTCTCTTATGCTGGCAACCTGTTCGTATGCGAATGCGGACATCATCACCGATGGCAGTATGGGGACAGCACAAACCTTGTCAGGCAGTGCGTATCAAATTCCACAAAACCTTGGCACAACGGTGGGCGGTAATTTATTTCATAGTTTTAGCCAATTTTCATTGCAGCAAGGCGAAAGTGCTACCTTTACGGGAGATAACGCGCTAAAAAATGTCATCAGTCGAGTGACAGGTGGCAATGTATCGGTGATTGATGGCTTGTTGCAATCAACTATCGGTACGGCAAATTTTTATTTTATTAATCCTGCGGGCATTACCTTTGGCGCGAATGCCCAAGTGGATGTGCCAGCGGCTTTTCATCTGAGCAGTGCGAATAACTTGCGCTTTGCCGATGGCTCACAGTTCAGTGCCGCATTGTCATCCCCCAGTACCTTGAGTATTGCCGAACCTGTCGGGTTTGGTTTTCTTGCCAATCAAGGCACGCTGCAAATTCAACAAAGTCAGTTGAGCTTTAATGCGGCAAATGCGGTTTCACTCAGTGGCAATCAGGTGGTGATTGAAGGCGGCGTTTTAACAAATCCAGCAGGTTCGTTGCAGCTTTATAGCGCGGGTGAAAGCAATAACACTATAGATTTAACCCATAAAACAATGACAGGTTTAGCGGGACAAACCACCCTTAATAACAGCACGTTGGATGTCAGCGGCAATGGCGCAGGATTACTGACCCTGCATTCTGGCACGATTGACATCAACAATTCGTTGTTATCCAGTGATAATCAAGGCACGGTGAATGCTGATGGAAATCAAGGAATTAAAGTCGCCGCAACAAATTTGAATTTAAGCAACGGCGCACTTTTACGCAGTGCCGCAAAGGATGCAGGACAGGGGGCAAATATTGCAATACAGGCAGGGGCGGTGTTTGTGGATGGACAAGCTACAAAAACAGGGCTTGAAACCAGCGCGAATGGCACAGGTCAGGCGGGCGATATTAACTTAATCAGCGAGCAGTTAGAGGTGTATTACGGGGGCGTGATAAGAAGTGATACGTTTGCGGTGGGGAATGCTGGAAACATAACCCTCAGTGCTGCGCAAGCGAAAATCAATGGGTTGGGTGAAGCAATAGATACGGGTGTTTTGACAACCACCGACAATGGCGCAACAGGCAACGCTGGGGCGATAACCTTAAAAAGTAATGATTTATCTTTATCCAACATGGCGGCTATTAGCAGTCAAAGTAAAAGTGCAGGCAATGCTGGCGATGTAACCGTTGCTGCAACGCAATTATTACTGGATGGACAAGGCAATGGGGCTGAAATTTCCAGTCATGCGGCTGATATAAACACAGGTGCAACCGCTCAAGCTGGGAACGTGACGGTGACAGGCGATACACTCACATTACTCAATGGAGGGGTCATTCGTAGTTACGTTTCCACGTTAACCAATGCAGGAAATATCACGCTACAGGCAAATAATGTGTTGCTGGATGCGCAAGCAGGTGTAGTGACAGGCATTTTAAGCACCAACACCAATAACAGCTGGGCAAATGATAATGCAGGAAATTCAGGGGCAATTACCGTAACTGCGAATAAATTATCGTTACTGAATGGGGCTGAAATAAGCAGCAAAACGTGGAGTCGGGGGGATGCGGGCAAGATTCAAATCAGCGCAGGCGACATTTTAATTGACCCTTTGCAGACACCTGCGGATAAAACCGCCACATTTAGTGATGGCACGGGTATTTTTAGTGATGCACAAGGCTTTTCGACTGGCAAAGCCAGCACGATTGACGTGCAAGCCACGAAATTAACCGTGCTAAATGGTGGAAAAATTTCCAGTGATGCACTCTTAGATTCCACAGGGGCGGCTGGCACGGTTACGGTTAAGACAACAGACTTAAATTTAGTCAATGCTGGAACGATTAGTAGTAGTACCAAAAGCGTGGGCAATGCCGGCAATGTCTCTGTACAAGCCAACACTATCAGCATAGATGGGAAAAATAATCCGCTCTATACAGGGATTTTCAGTGATGCGTATCGTTTGTCGTCAGGTAATGCGGGCGAAGTGGGAATAACAACCCAAGCCTTGACATTGCTCAATGGCGGCGAAATTAGCACGTCAATTTGGAATACCGGCAATGCGGGGAATGTCGCCATTGCAGCAAAAGCGGTGTTGTTAGACGGACAAGTTGGCACAAAAGCCACAGGCATTAGCAGTAATGCGCAATTTGATTCCAGTGGTCATGCAGGAACAATCGGATTAACCACCGATACTTTAACCATGCGTGATGGCGGACAAATCAGAAGCGATAGTATGGGACAGGGGGATGCGGGAAATGTAACGCTTGCGGCAAAACAAGTGCTGATTAATCGCCAATCCAACGCCTTAGATACAGGTATTTTTACCGATACAACGTTGTTAGCAGGAACAGGTAAAGCAGGAACAATTAATCTTAGCAGTGATTTAATCACCTTAAAAAGTGGGGCTGAAATCAGCAGCAATACCGATAATCAAGGCAATGCTGGGAGTATTTTGATTAGTGCCAAGCAAATTGAAATTGATGGTGAGAGTAATCAAGCAATCGCAGGAATTTTTAGTGATGCTAGTCATTTGTCCAACGGCGGAAACGGCGGCTTTGTGACCCTTAAGAGTGATAATTTACTCGTCCACAATGGTGGAATTATCAGCAGCAATAGTTATGCAGCGGGCAATGCGGGAACGGTTGCCGTGCAGAGTGGTTTTTTAACGTTGCAAAACACGGGCAAAATAAGTAGCTCAACCTTTGCTCAAGGGCGGGCGGGGGATGTAAGCGTGACTGCGGGCAATATTGCCATTACAGGACAAAATACAGGTATCTTTGCCGCCGCCGACCAAGCGTCCACAGGGCAAACAGGACACGTTCACGTTACCGCGCAACAAGGGATTAATCTATCCAAAGGGGGGGCGTTATCCATTCAAAACGCTGGAACGGCAAGTCATCCACTGATAACCCCGAGTGGCGTGTTAACGGTAGAAAGCCCTGTGATTCAACTAGACAATGGCATTATTACCGCTGCAACCGCAGGGAATGTCAGTGCGGGAACGGTGAATGTTGCAGCAACCCAAGCACTGGTGGCACAAAATAATTCCAGCATGACCTCATCAACGTCAGCGGCAGGGGCAGCAGGGGCAATTGGGGTCATCGCCCCGTTGATAAGTTTAAATAATGCCAATATTTCTTCAGAGGCAACTGCGCAATCGGCGGGGCAAACCAGTGATATTTTTGTATCGGCAAGTCAGGCACTGTTTCTGGCAAATCACAGCAGAATCAGTATGCAGAATGATGCCACGGTTGCACCCCCAGCGTTAATTACTCCCACCTCTTTAGCGGTGTCAGCCCCAGCAATTGATTTAAAAAATAGCCAAATCACCACCCAATCAACGGGCAATGTTAATGCGGGGGATATTGGGGTTAATTTTTCAGGCTGGCTAACGATGGACCCGTCTTTTATTACCACAGCGGCGAATACGGGTAATGGCGGCACAATTACGTTGCGCGGTGGACAAGGGATTTATTTGCAGGATTCAGGGTTTATGACCTCTGCCTCAGGCGCGACCAGTAACGGCGGTAATATTAATGTCACAGCCGATGTGGTGGTAATGAAAACGGGCGTGATTCAAGCCAATGCGGTGGGTGGTACTGGAGGCAATATTACTTTGAATTTAAAAGCTCTGATTCCCAGTCAAAATCAATTGATTAAAGGCGGCAAGCAAGTCGCTTGGCAGCCGTTTAAAGAAGGACTCAATGTAGTGCAAGCGGCTTCAGAAAATGGGGTCAGTGGCGACATTAATTTAACCGCACCCAAGTTTGATATTAGTGGCAGCATCAGTGGCTTAAATGCAAATGCGTTAGCATTACCGCCGATTGCTCAAGACAATTGCAGCGCAGGGGCTAAAAAAGTCAGCTCGCTGGTACATGGTGGTAAAGGAGGGATTCCCGTGTCCGAAAAACAGACAGGTTTTGTCCCAGCGGCATTAGGTAAGCCTGTTCTTGCAACTGCAACGGCTAAGGCTAAATCAACTTTAGCTTTGCAAACCGCGATGGTTTTAGAAAACAAAACAGTGTGTCATCCCTAAAGTCGAAAGTTATCAGGTTTTTGCTTGAAAAATTAATGCAACTAAAAAATCATGCCTATTCAAAATTATATTGAAAAAATTAATCAGCTTTATTTATCTGAACATTCTGGCGAACACACTTATCGCGCGGATTTACAAAATTTATTAACCGCTTTAATTCCGCAAGACATTGTTATTATTAATGAGCCTACTCAAATTAAATGCGGCAAACCTGATTATATGTTATTTAAGGAGGATATTGAATTAGGCTTTATCGAAACAAAAGCGATAGGGAAGGATTTAAACAGCAAAGAATATTCCGAACAATTTGAACGCTATAAAAACGGTTTAACCAATTTAATTTTAACCGATTATCTGTATTTTGAGCTGTACAATAATGGTGAGAAAAAAATAACCGTTAGAATTGCAGAAGTAAAAAACGGGGTTATTGTTCCAATTATTGCAAATTACGCTACATTTAAGGAATTAATTAATGAATTTATTGCTTATACAGGACAATCCATTACCTTACCCACACAATTAGCAAAACTGATGGCAGGTAAAGCTAAATTATTTGCTTTTGTCGTTCTTGAAGCTTTAACTTTAGATTTAAAGTCGCATTCTAAAAGTGATTTAACCGACCAAATAGACAGCTTTAAAGAAGTCTTATTGCACGAAATTGAACCTGCCGAATTTTCTGATATTTACGCACAAACCATTGCGTATGGACTATTTACGGCACGCTTGCATGATACTAATTCTACACGGTTTACCCGAAAAAAAGCCGCGCGTTTAATCCCCTTAAGTAATCCCTTTTTAAAAAAATTATTCGGTTTAATTGAAAAAGAGGATTTAGATAATCGTATTACTTGGATTATTGAATCGTTAGTGACTATTTTTTCAGCCGTGAATGTTGAAAAAATTCAGCAAAAGTTTAAAAAAGCGAGTTTTGAAAACGACCCAATTATTCATTTTTATGAAACCTTTTTAGCCGAATATAATCCGCAATTGCGTAAAAGTCGGGGGGTGTGGTACACGCCGCAACCAGTGGTTAATTTTATTATTCGTGCAGTAGATGAACTTTTAAAAGAGGATTTTAATTTAGCGGAAGGTTTGGCAGATAGCAGCAAAGCAACTTTTGAAATTGCTATCGAAGGGAAAAGAACGAAGCAAAAAGAACAATTGCATCGGGTACAAATTTTAGACCCCGCCACAGGGACAGGGACATTTTTAGCTGAAACTATTAAGCATATTTATGAATCAAAATCTGAATTAACTCCGCAGCAGTGGAGTGACTATGTAGAAAATGATTTAATACCCCGTTTAAATGGTTTTGAGATTTTAATGGCTTCTTACGCAATGGCGCATTTAAAACTCGATTTATTATTAAGCGAGTTAAATTTTACCCCAACGCATAAAAATCAACGCTTGAATGTTTATTTAACCAATTCTTTAGAAGAATTTAAACAGAAAGATATTAAAGATTTAGAGGTGGCTCGCTGGTTGTTAAATGAAGCCAATGCCGCGAATCGCATTAAGCGTGACACGCCTGTGATGGTGGTGATGGGCAATCCGCCTTATGCTGTAAGCAGTAGCAATAAAAGTGATTGGATTCATAATTTAATTGCTATTTATAAAAAGGATTTAAACGAAAAAAATATTCAGCCCTTATCGGATGATTATATTAAATTTATTCGCTTTGGGCAGTATTTTATTGAAAAAAATGGGGCGGGTATATTGGCTTATATTTCTAATAATAGCTTTATTGATGGCATCACGCATCGGCAAATGCGGAAAAATCTTTTAGAAACATTTGATAAGATTTATATTCTTGATTTACATGGGAGTCATAAAAAGAATGAAACCGATAGTGACGGCGGTAAAGATGATAATGTATTTGATATTATGCAAGGGGTCTCTATTAATATCTTTGTGAAAACAGGTCATAAAGCCAGTAATGAGTTAGCGCAAGTTTATCAATTTGATTTTTTCGGTAAAAGAAAAACTAAATATGACCGCCTAGAAAATGAAACTTTAACCTCTATTCAATGGAATAAAGTAGATTATTACGAACCTAATTATTTTTTTGTGCCGAAAGATTTTAATGCACAAGAAAAATATGATGAGGGATTCTCTATTGCAGATTTATTCATGAAAAATGCAAGTGGTATAAAAACACACAGAGATGATTTTGTCATAGATTTTAATGAAAATGATTTAGAAAAAAGGGTTAAAGAATTTTATAATTTAAATTATTCTGATAATGAAATATTATCTAAGTTAAATTTAAAAGATAACAGAGATTGGAGTTTATCAAAAGCAAGAGTTAATGAAAAATTTCAACCTGAGTTAATCACCAATATCTTATATCGTCCTTTTGATACTAGAAAAATTTATTATTCTGCAAATTTAATCGATTTTGGTCGTGAAAAAATAATGCAAAATTTTCTGCAACACGAAAATGTTGGCTTGCTCACTTGTCGCCAACAATCTACGTTTGATTTTCAACATCTTTTTATAACTAAATTAATTTCTGATATGTGTTCAGTTTCTTTACAAACAAAAGAAACAGGTTATGTTTTCCCACTTTATACTTACCCAGAAACACCAAAAGTAAAAAGACTTTCTGCTGAAAAAAAATCAAAAATAGAGGCTAATTATCAAAGCGAATTAAAAGCATTAAAACAGTTAGAGATTTGTTTTAAAGGTTTTGAAAAGCTTTACCAATCTATTGCACAGAATCAGGAAACTCAAAAACTTTATCAGACTCAGCAAAAAAACTATTTAAAACAAAAATCTGTTGTTGATAAACTCAAAACTTTATTAGAAGCGGATAATGTGCCAAACGAAACTTTATCTATTTTTAATGAAGAACAGCAACGCCAGCCGAATTTTAATCGTGCGATTATTCAAAAAATAGCGGATAACTTAGGTTTAGAATTCACCGCTGAGAAAGAAACCAAGCTTAATACATTTGCTCCGATTGATTTACTCGATTATATTTATGCGGTGTTGCATTCGCCCCGTTATCGCGAAACCTACAAAGAATTTTTAAAAATTGATTTCCCGCGTGTGCCTTATCCTGAATTAGAAAACTTTTGGCAACTGGTAAAATTGGGCGGTGAATTAAGAGCGTTGCATTTGCTAGAAAGTGCTATTTTACAACAGCCAATAAGCACTTTTACAGGGCAAGGTAATAATAAAATTGAACAGAAAATCACTACAGCTAATTTTCAAATTACCGATAACATTAAAAATGTAGGACAGGTCTCTATTAATAGCAGCCAATATTTTGAAAACGTCCCGTTAATTGCTTGGGAGTTTTATATTGGCGGCTATCAACCCGCGCAAAAGTGGTTAAAAGACCGTCACGGGCGAGAGTTAAGTTCAGATGATATTTTGCATTATCAAAAAATTATCCACGCGCTGACCGAAACCGCACGGATTATGCAAGAAATTGACCCGCTGAGGATGTAAAAAATCATCTAAAAAAGTCAAATCACGCCCGATTCTGATTACAAAAAACACCCCTTGCGATGGGTCTCTTTGGTCAATTCATAAACACAACGTATTCCTCTTTCGGGAATATCCTGCAAATATCTCATGCCCAGCTTTTTTTCAAGAATTTTTCGAGAATCGACATTTAGCGGATTAACAAGGGCTAAAATACGCGCCTTTTTTAACTCAACCAATACATAACGCACCAGTTCCAAAGCTATTTCGGTTGCATAGCCACAGCCTTGATAATCCGAACCAATTATGTAGCCAAATTCAACGTCCTCAAACCCAAGATAAGGACAGGGTAAAAGACCTGCAAAACCAATCACTTCATTCGTTACGTTATGTTGCAGAACACTTAATCCGATACTATCATCTTCTGCGGTTGCAAAATTAGCCTTGATAAGTTTATCGGCTTGTTCATCATTATAGGCTGTCTCAAGCAGGACATACTTCATAATACTGGCATCTGCAAGTAATGATTTAATATAAGATAAATCAGCGTGTTGAATAGGGCGCAGAGTAAGTCTTTCTGTATAAAGAACTTTCACTTTTAATCCTTTTGTTTTGATAGCATTTAAAAAACAGAATGTTATTTAACTTGCAAATTAAGCAAGGGCTAAAAATAAAACCTGTGTGTTAAGTTGCTAAAGCGTCAAATACCCGACCCGCTGCCGCTAAGGTGTTGCTTAAATCCTCATCGCTATGCGCGGCAGACACAAAACCTGCTTCAAAAGCAGACGGCGCAAGATACACGCCTTCGGCTAACATGGCGTGAAAAAAGGGTTTAAACAACGCTTGGTCGCATTCCATCACTTGGGTAAAACGGCTAACCTTTGCTTCTGTGCTGAAAAATAAACCAAACATCCCCCCCACATAATTAACGCTGACAGCAATCCCAGCTTGTTTTGCCCGTTCTTGCAAAGCCAATACAAAGGCGGCTGTTTTGGCAGTTAAGGTTTCATAAAAACCTGCCACACTAATCAACTCTAAGGTTTTTAATCCTGCTGCCATTGCCATGGGATTCCCCGATAATGTGCCAGCTTGATAGACCGAACCCAACGGCGCAATGTGTTCCATAATTTTGCGACTGCCCCCAAACGCGCCAACAGGCATTCCACCGCCTATCACTTTACCCAGCGTAGTCAAATCCGGTTTGATGTTATACAACGCTTGCGCTCCGCCCAAAGCGACCCGAAAGCCTGTCATTACTTCATCAAAAATCAATACGCTACCATAGTGGTCACAAACAGTACGCAAAGTTTCTAAAAATCCAGCCTCCGGTGGCACACAATTCATATTGCCTGCCACAGGTTCAACAATAAGACAGGCAATTTTTTCCCCGCATTGAGCAAAGGTTTGTTTCACTGCCTCACTGTCGTTGTACGGTAAAGTTAAGGTTAAAGCCGCCAACGCCGCAGGAACCCCGGCAGAACTTGGCACGCCTTGGGTTAATGCCCCAGAACCTGCTTTCACCAACAACGAATCGGAATGTCCATGATAACAGCCTTCAAATTTAACGATAATCTCCCGATTTGTATAGCCCCGTGCCAAGCGAATCGCGCTCATGGTCGCTTCTGTCCCTGAGCTAACCATCCGCACCAATTCAATAGACGGGACTAATTCACACACTTTTTCTGCCAACTGCGTTTCTAATTCCGTCGGCGCACCAAAACTCAAGCCCTTGTCCGCTTGTTGTTTCACCGCTGCAATCACTTGCGGATGCCCATGCCCTAAAATCATCGGCCCCCATGAGCCAACATAATCAAAATAGCGTTTATTTTCGCTATCAAATAAATACGCCCCTTCTGCATGGTCAATATAAACAGGCGTGCCACCGACTCCGTTAAAAGCACGCACGGGCGAATTTACCCCGCCTGGAATCACTTTTTTTGCCGCGTTAAATAAATCTATTGCTACTGTCATAATGATGGTTCGGTCAAGTTGAAGAGTGTTAAAGAATAGGGGATGTCAGTTGCACTGGCAAGTATCACACCCACTATTTTATACAGATAACTAGAAGGATAGCGCGTAAAGTGATAAAGTTTGGAGCATCTTTAACGCCTTTTTATTTGACAAATAAACACTATGACTTCAATCACCTTGAAAAAAACCCTTTGGGCAGGTTTAATTTGTGCGGTATTTTCACTGAGCTTAAACGGTTGTTCGGATAATTCTGATTTTGACCCGATGGATCAGTCCAAAATTGAGCCTGTTCCTGACATGGAAAAGCAAAAATTTGAACATGAATTTGCTAACCAATGTGTGACACGCGAGCTGAAAAATTCCAGCAATCCTGAGGCGGATAAAGCCCTGTTAAGTGAAACCTGCTTATGTGTGGCTAAATATTTAATGACCGATTTAACCTCACAGGAAGCCGAAAAATTCTTAGACGAACATGAAAATCCTGAGTCGTTGGTGATTCGTTACGATGCCGCTGCCTATCATTGCTTGCAAGAAAATGCACCGAAAGCACCTGATTTTTCTAAGAAATAAGCTGAATACTGTATGCCGTTGCTAAAATTCATTTGCTACGCCTTATTCTTTAGTCTCGGCATGAAGGCGCAAGCAGAAAATCGCTACTGTAACGAGCGGTTTGATTTTTGTGTCAGCTATCCTGCGGATTTTAAAAAAGAAGCCGAACCTGCTAACGGCGATGGACAAGCGTTTTATGATGCGCAGGGTTTTTCGATGATTGTTAGCGGCATGAATAATGTCATGGACTACACGTTACGCGGCTTGCTAACCTCACAACGGCGTGATTTTGACCGCATCACTTATCAAGCCAAAGGGAAAAATTGGTTCGTCTTGTCAGGTTACAAAGGCAATACCATTTTATATGTGAAATTTTATCTTAACCCCCAAACCATTAACGCCTTTTATTTACAGTACCCTAAAAATTTACAAACAACTTACGCGCCCCTTGTTACTCAGATTGTTAAATCTTTTACACCCGGCGCACTTTAAGCCGCCCGCCTTTATTTTTCATGCTTAACGATTATCC
>JAIFMS010000079.1 GCA_020048335.1 Methylococcaceae bacterium
GCAGATATTTGCAGTTTCCCAAAAACATGAACGATTCTATGAATTTACTAGCATAGCAGAGAATACCCCTGTGGATATTTTGTTAGTAAAGCAGCAAAATGAAAATGTGCTAAAACAACAAAAAGCGTATTTAGCCCACTACCCAGCTAAAACGATTGCTGTGGTCGTGGTTGGCGCGGTGGCGGCGAATGAGCAGGCGGCTTATCAACTTAAAGGGGTGTTAATTCCAAGCCGTGTTTTTGCGGTACTTGATACAATAAAAGTCACCTCAGAGATAGCGGCAAATCCATTCGCTGTTTTGGTGGTTGATGATAGTACAATGATGCAAAAAACCATTCATTTGGAATTGCAAAGAGCCAGTGTACCATTAGAAGTAGATTTTGCAGAGTCAGGTGAAGAAGGATTAGAAAAGGTCAAGCAAAAAAAATATGACTTTATTTTTCTGGATGTAATGATGCCAGGGATTGATGGATTTGAAACGTGTACTAAAATTCGGCAACTTGCAGGAATGTCTAAAACGCCTATTATTATGTTGACTTCAAAAACCTCCGCAATGGATGAGGTAAAAGGCTTAATGGCAGGCTGTACAACGTATTTAACCAAACCTTTTGCGCATGATGATTTCCAGAAAATGTTAGAGCGAATTATGTATTGGGTGACAGAGTTTAATAATGAAAAATAATGGCGGAAAGGTAAAAAAATGACGATAAAAAAAATATTGGTGGTTGACGATACACCAATGTACATAGAACAAATGAAGCAGATTTTAGTCGATGAAGGGTATGAAATCATTACCGCTTCTTCAGGTAAAGAAGCCTTGCAAAAAGCCAAAACAAGTCAACCAGAACTTATATTTATGGATATTGTGATGCCTGAAATGGATGGCTTTGCCGCTTGCCGAGAATTGGCAAAAGATGCCTCAACTAAACAAATTCCTGTTATTTTTGTCAGTAGCAAAAACACAGAAGCCGATAAGGTATGGGCTGAATTACAAGGTGCAAAGGCTTATATCACCAAGCCCTATACAGCGGCACAAATTTTAGAGCAAGTTGATGCGTTTGCACGATAAGCGGTAGGTTATTGAATATGGAAACGTCCGATACCTTAGTTGATTTGTCCTTAGAAAACCTATTACTCAAACAAGTTTTAGAAAATCACAACAATGAGCAATTGCGCTATGGGTTTAGCATCGGTGAATTGCATTTTGTGTATGATGCTGCCATTGCCTGTGAGCTGGTTAAAGCCGTTACTATCTATCCTGTGCCTAATACGCCAGCTTGGATGCTCGGTTTAATTAACTTACGCGGTGCATTAGTCCCTGTTTTTAACCTTGAAAACTATTTTGATTTTAAACAGCCTTTGATAGGTCATAATTTATTATTAATTCTAGGCAAAGGCGAAAAAGCGGTTGCTTTTCAATTAGCAGATTATCCCATCTTATTAAAAAACCTAACTAAACTTAGTGTGTTACCTAAATTTATTCCCAAGTTAGAAAGCTATGTTATCAATGCGTATCAAGCAGATGAAATATGGCTAGAACTGGATAAAGAAAGTTTTTTTAGCGCGTTGGGAGAAAAGGTTTGTTTCTAAATATTGACCTTAAAATAATAACTAGCCTCATAATAAATAGGAATGATTGATGAATATTTTTCAAAAACTCATAGAAAGTTTTTTTAATATAAAAATTGTACATAAATTTTTATTGGTCTTAGTGGCTCTTATTATAGGACTTTTAGTGATTAGTTTTACTTTCCAAGCCGCTGTTAATTTAGCTCAAGAAACCCTTACGCAAGCCACAGATCAGGCAAATAGTGATAAAAAACGTATTAAGCTGGTGATGCAGGATTTAATAACCTATCAAACGATTTCGGCTGCGGCTAATTTACCCCCTGAAAATAAACTGGCGCAAATTAAGACACTCATGGCCAAAATTGACACTGAGATTAAACCCTTAAATAACAGTGCAACCAACTCCATCCAGCACTTTAATGCCCTTTCTCAACGTGTACAACAAACCTTTATCATTAGTTTGATTGGCGTGTTTGGCTTTATGGCAACACTTTTATGGTTTGTGGTGAATAAAGGCGTGGTCAATCCTATTTTACAATTGCAAACCGTTATTCAAGACATTGCCGCAGGAAATTTAGACTCACGAGTGCAAGCAACGCATTATGATGAGTTTGGACAATTATCTAATTCTTTTGACGCATTATTAGACGAACGTGTTACCGCATTAGCCAAAACAGAACATGAACATCAACAATTAAATACCTCGATTATTTCTTTATTACGCGCAGTTTCGGTATTAAGCCAAAAAGATTTAACCGTGAATGTTCCTGTTGCCGAAGATATGACAGGGGCTGTATCGGATTCGATTAATTTATTGACCAGCGAAATTGCTGCAACTTTAAAAGAAGTCACGCAAATTTCAGCTAGGGTCAATACTGTCTCAGGTAAAGTAAAACAGCAATCAAGCAATGTGATGTTGTTTGCAGAAACCCAAAGCAAGGAAATTGAAGCGACGTTAGAAGAGTTAAATACCGCTGTCAACACGATGGTTAAAATTGCTCAGTTCTCACAAATAACCAATAAAGAGTCTGAAAAAACCATGATTACTACCGAATCTGCGGTAGAAGCGGTGACGATGACCATTGCCAGTATTAATGCGATTCGCGATATTATTCGGGAAACTGAAAAAAGAATTAAACGCTTAGGGGAAAGGTCTCAAGAAATTACAGGGGTGGTCAATATTATCAACACCATTGCAGAACGCACCCATGTATTATCACTGAACGCAGGAATGCAGGCGGCAGCGGCAGGTGAGGCAGGAAAAGCCTTTATGGTGGTGGCAAACGAAGTACAACGTTTAGCAGAAAGCTCACGCGAGGCAACCGAAAAAATTGCAACGTTGGTGAAAAACATTCAAGTCGATACCTCGGACACCATGAAAACGATGAATACGGTCATTACCCAAGTCGTTGATGGAACACAGCAAGCTGAAGAAGCGGGCAGAAGAATGAAAGAAAGTCGGGCAACCACCCAGTCGTTAATTTTGTCGGTGAAAAAAATTGCCGCAACAACGATTGCACAATTGGATGTTGGAAAAAGTTTAAAAGAACACGCGCACACCATTCAAACCAGTACCATTCAAACGAACGAACAATTACAGCAACAACGCAATTTGTCGGATGATTTAGCCAGAGATGCCGAAGAATTAATTGTTAAAGTAAGCGTTTTCAAACTGCCAGAGTAGCACAATGGCAATAGATAAAACGGATTATCAGCAACTTATTTTGCCTATTTTCCAGCAGATAGAACAGTGTTTTCCTGCTGAAAATGAAACGGTAACGCAACAACTCTTTACCGCCTATTTAGACAAATGGGAAGCTATCGCAGGTAAACTGCCAGAACTTGAAAATATGGCTCTGCAAGATGTGACGTTGCTATTTGTTGACGCAAATGCCCACGCCTTTAATCAGTCCAATGAATTAACTGAGCAGCATCGCGCCTTATTGCAAACATGGCATACCTTATTCAATCATTATCTCCAACAACCGGATTATCAAAAGACAATCCTAGGGTTAATTCGTTGTTTAAATGATGAACCTTTATTACTCGGATTGACCCCGCAAGATGAAGAAGTGTTAGCCGAGGCATTTGTCCCTGTTATTGAAGCTTTTTCCGTTTCTCAATCTTTCGCCGTTATTAATCAAGACCCCGTACCAGAATCTGTTCCTCCAATACAGAACAGTGATAATTTACAGACAGCGGAAAATAATGCGTTTACGCCGATAAATGTCTCAAAGGATATGGCAACGCTGTGGCAAAAGCTCAGACCTTTTTACCATCATGTGGTCGTTGATTTAACTGAAAGTATTGTCCATCAACAGCAACACGATTTGCCTAAACTTAAAGCAAGTTTGCAACGTTATGCAGAGCAGTGGCTCAATCTTGCCAAAGAATTGCAGCTTGCAGGTGGATATGACGGTTTATTAGACATCATCACCCTGTTTATAGAAATTAGTTCACAAGCTTTCAGAGAATTAGAAAATTTTGACAAACAGCAGCTGGTTTTAAAAACCTGGCAACAAACCTTTGCGGCGTATTTTCAAGTCCATGACAATCAATTATTAGCACAAACTTTGGTCAGATGTTTGAGTGATACGGCATGGGGACAGCTCGCCATCACTGCTGAAGATGAGGAAATGTTGCTTACTGGACTTTCTACTGTGGCTGCCCCTGAAAATGAACCTTCAAGCGAGCCGCTTGTCAGTTCAGCGGATATTGTCGACCAACAAGCCATTGAGCTTGCCAAAAAAGTCGATGCCGCGTTTGAATTAGCAATGTCAGAACTAGAAGCCTCTGAGCTGAATGATTTTTCGCTTGATTATAGTGAAAATACTATTTGGGAGGATGTTGAGGGAAGTTTTAATCAAGCCAGTGTGAGTTTGCAAACCATTTCAGAAGGACAAGCGGCAGAGGACAGTGCTGGTTTTCATTTTAATGTGCAGTGCTATATCGAACATTGGCAAGAAATTGCCGATATGTTAGCCAATCATGCACAATACGCGGTATTAGCCGATGTGGTGTTGCTGTTTGTGGATATGGGGATTGATGCTTTTGTCCAGCAAACCCAGTTAAGCAATGAGCAGTTTAGTTTGCTCAATCAATGGCATGGTTCGTTTTCCCAATATCTTGCCAATAATGATGAAAAAGCGGCAATCAGTTTGGTGCAATGCTTAAAAAATTCATTGTGGGCAATGCCGATTGATGAAGATGATGAAAAACTATTTCTTGATGGTTTATCCGAATCTGCTGCTTTTTCGAGTGCCACAGAATCGCTTGCTATTGAAAATCAAGAACCGCAAGATGAATCCTATGATGGCAAAATCGCTCGCTTATTTGCGCAAACGCAGCAGAAAATACAAACGATGGCAACGCTACTTAGCATGACCAATGTACAAGCCTGTACTGAATCATTGCAACAGTATGCGGATAATTGGACAACCATTGCAACCATTGCAAGCGAACAAGACGAAGCGAAACTGCAATTGTTGGCAGAAGTGAGCTATTTATTTGCGGGAGGTTGTGCAGAGTGGGAACAAAACACCCTGATGACAGAAGCACATCTGGAATTGTTACAACAGTGGCAAATCGCTTTTGCCAGTTATTTCCATGACAATTCTTTACAGCCTCTGATTGATTGCTTAGGCAGCCCACTTTGGTTGCAACCTTTGACAGAAACCGATAAAGAAGTGTTGTTGGCAACCCTTGAAGAGCAGCAATTTATAAAAACGGCTGAACCCGAAGCCTTAACATTTAGCGAAGCGGAGGCGGATAAAACAGAGTCTTTCACCTTTACAGAAGCCGTTGAACCTGAATCAGAACCCGTTGAACCCGAAGCCGTAAGGTTTAGCGAAACGGACGTGGATGAAACAGAGTCTTTCACGTTTACAGAAACCGTTGAACCTGAGTCCGCAACCGTTGAACCCGAAGCCGTAAGGTTGAGCGAAGCAGAGGCGGATGAAACAGACTTTTTCACGTTTACAGAAACAGTTGAACCCGAAAGCTTAACCTTTAACAAAGCGGATGAAACAGAGTCTTTCACGTTTACAGAAGCCGTTGAATCTGAATCAGAACCCGTTGAACCCGAAGCCGTAAGGTTTAGCGAAGCAGAGG
>JAIFMS010000034.1 GCA_020048335.1 Methylococcaceae bacterium
AATTAAAATAGTTATTTTTTATAAAAACAAAATTATAAAAAACAATTCAAAATAGGATGTGCCGAACGAAGGGAGGCGCATCAAATTTTGGTGATGCGCTTCCTTACGTCAGCGGCATCCTATAAATTAACAATTAGCGCATCTTATCGAGTTCTATAAGAGATTAAAATTTTTTTGTTATACACAAATCACCGCTTTGAATAAGCGCGTTTTTTCACTCGTTTAGATGTGGCTATTCCGCTTGTATGTGAGGCGGGATTAATCTCAGTCAACATATCATCTTTTGAGCCAGCGATGGTTCGCGCTTTCAGTATTTGCAACACAGGTGAAGTCATCGCGGTCGTGACAAGAGCCATCAGCACCATCATTGCGAATAACGTCGGTGAAATCACTTTTAAATCTAAGCCGACATTTAACACAATCAATTCCATCAGGCCGCGCGTATTCATCAACGTACCCAGCATTGCGGCATTGTTCCAACTTAATCCAGTTAATCGCGCCGCAACGACGGTGCCGCCAAACTTTCCTGCCGTTGCGGTGAAAATAATCAGCCCACACATCAGCCAATGGCTAACATCTGATAATAAGTCGATACGAGTGCGCATTCCGGTCAAGGCAAAAAAGGCAGGCAATAATAAAATCGTGACAATACTTTCCAGTTGACGAGTCAGTGTCTGTGCAACTGTGCTGTCATGAGGAATCATTGCGCCCAGCAAAAACGCGCCAAAAATCGCGTGAATTCCAATCGCTTCAGCGGTCAGCGCAGATAATAGCAAGGCGAAAAAAATGAAAGTCACTAGCGTTTTAGAATGCGCTTCGGTATGCCAACGCTGTGTCACCCATTCTAAAAACGGTCGCGCCATCAAAAACATGAAAGCGGTGTACAGCAGAGCAGCAGCGGTCACATATAAACCATCACCCATTTGCGCTTTGGCGATGCCCACTACAAAAGCCAGCAAACACCAAGCGGTCACATCATTAATCGCGGCACAACTTAACGCTTCCGCGCCCAGTTTAGTATGCGTCATTCGGTAATCGGCCAAAATTCGCGCCAGCACTGGAAAAGCGGTAATCGACATCGCCACCCCGATGAACAGCGCGAAGCTGGTAAATGACACATGGCTGTTAGAAAGTTGCGGATATAAAGGCAACGCCAATAACGCGCCTAGTAAAAAAGGCATGATAATGCTGGCGTGGGAGGTGGTGACAATCGCGCTGGCACGGTGCTGAATCAGCGTGGGATTTAATTCCAAACCCACCAAAAACATATACAAAATCACCCCAAGTTGGGCAATGATGCCTAAAAACGGCGCAATGGACGGTGGCAAAATCAGTGCTGAGATGTCTGAGCCAAGTAGTGAAGGGCCTAGCAAAATGCCGCCCACCACTTCGCCGATCACGGGCGGTTGTCCTAAATAGCGAAACAGTTTTGCCAACAGTTGCCCTGTCAAAATAATCGCCGCCAAAGCGATTAATACATGCAGAAATATATCGTTGCTTTTGCCTGCATTGATGGCAAGTTCAGCATTGGGCAGTTTTGGGGCTTTGAGTAGTTCGCCGTGACTGCGAATCAGCAGAAAAACGGCGACAGTAAAAACGATCATCACGCTGTAACCTAGTAGCGTCCAAACAGATCGAATGTGTGGGAATTTGCGAGTTTGAGTATCCGTGAACAACGCTAGAATCCTTAATGTAAAAAGAACATTATAAGGCTTATTAAATGGCAGCTATAGAGAAACAATCCGAAGTCACGGTGTAATTTTTTAAGAAATGGCTAACTAAATCAACCAACTCTATGGGCGTTTGTTCTGTCGTTCCAATACAAAAATCAGGATAGTCATTTTTATCAGTATGCCAATCAGTTAATTCTGCTATATCGAACGCTTCAATATTTCGTCCTAATGTGTTAATTCCAGAATGAGGGATATGTAAAATCATACAGCTACCTTTCAGTGATTAGTTAAAACCCGACACAATGCCTCCAATGTTTGCAAATCAGGCAACGCCGCATAAACGCCACTCATCGGCACATCCTTTTGCATTCCACGCACAAATAAATACCGCACTCCGCCAAAATGGTGTTGATAACTATAATTTGGCACACGATTTTGCAAATACAAATGCAGCACCACACTATATAGCCAATATTGCAAACCATAATTATGCTCACGCATTGCGGCGATTAAATTATGTGGTTGATAATCGCTTAAAGCATTAGTTTTATAATCCATCACATAATAACGCCCTTGGTAGTGACAAATTAAATCAATAAAGCCAGTCAAATACCCCGCCAGCATTTTCTCAGTCAGTGGTTGATACGCAGGACAATTGCGCAATAACACATTGATATGATTGATATTTAATCCTTGCGCGGCTAAATAAAACGGCATTTCTTTTACGCATTGTGCAGGACTAATATTTTTTAAACAAAAATTTTCATCGGTTGCCGACAATGGCGTACTCACCACGCTGCGCAATAATTGGTCAATAATTTCTGGTTGTTCTAGCTGCAAACCAAACCGCGCACAGGTTTTATCTCGCTGTGCGCTAATATCGGTTTGTGGGTCGGCTAATTTGTTAAAACTGTTAAATTCCAATAAGTTATGAATCACATTTCCCGTGTGAGAGCCTTTTGGCAAGGCTAATATCACCTCATCCGCACCACTGATTTCGTCACTTTCTTGGGCTTTATCGGTCGGCAATTCGGCGGACGCACTGGACGATAAAGTCGCTAAGGCGGTGTAACTACTCATTTGCCAAGTCGGATAAAAATGTCGCTGACGCGGCTTGACCCGTAAGGGTATGTTTTCACTAACTGATTGATAAATAGCTGATATTTCATTAGTCGCTGGCAACAATTGATAATCGAAAACCGCTGGTAATTGGCTGGAAAACGCCATTAATTTCGCTTGTTGCTCGGCAAAACCGTCCTCGGCAAAATCAAATAAATACGCCAATGCCGACTGATTAGGACTGTCTTTGCTGCGCACATTCGCCCACGCCACATAACAGCGATATTTTGCCCGCGTCACTGCCACATAACACACGCGCAATTCTTCGGCGGCTTGTTCTTGCAAGGCTTGCAATTTATGCGCTTCAAAATCCACCGAGCCTATATCGGTTAATGAATGACAACTAACTTGTTGTTTTTCCTGCTTTAAACGGGCATCACCGCTTTGCCACAACACTGGACAAAATACAATGTCATATTCCAAGCCTTTGGAGCGGTGCATGGTGACAATTTTCACCGCATCGGCATCACTTTCCAAACGTAATTGCTGCGCTTCGGTGCTGCTGTGGTCTGCATATTCGATGGCGTGAGCTAAATACGCGAGGGTTTTATGTGGACTAAATTGGTGTTCCTGCTCAACGTGTTGTAATAATTCGATTAAATGCTGAATATTGGTCAACAACCGCTCGGCTTGCGGCAAGCGCGATAAAATTTTCCACACCTGCTCTTGTGCCAATAACTCGTGCATCATGGTCATCATGCCGTAGTGTTGCCAGCGTTGTTGATAGTGTTGCAAGCGGATTGCCCACTGTTCCAGCGCGGCTTCATCGTTGAGTAACTGATAAAACTGCTGTCCATTCAAACCAAACCAGTCTGAACTTAAGGCGTGTTTAATTAACCCCTCGTGACTGGGGTCGGCGACTGCTTGTAATACCGTATATAATTCAATCGCTTGCGCAGAACTATACACCGACTCGGTATTATTCAACACCGCTGGAACCCCCGCTTGATTGAGGGCAATTTGATATTCGTGAGCTTGCGCATTCGTTCTTACCAACACGGCGATATTTTTTGGCTGCACACGCTCGCTGTTGATACAAAAATCGTCATTCAACAAACTGACTATTTCATTCACCACTGCCGCTTGAATTTGTGTTGCTGCTTTACCACTTGTCCAATCGCCCGTTTCACTCTCACTTTGTGCTAATTGCCACAACATTAGTGGTGCAAGTGCTTGTTTTTGATAGAAAACATAACCATCCTCCTTTGTACGGGCGGGCGTGACTGGATGAAATTCCAATTCCGCAAACAAAAAGGCCTGTTGCCGTTTAAATAATTCATTCACCGCCGCAACCAAGTGGGGATGCGACCGCCAATTATTTGCCAACGTAAAGCGATGTTCCGCTTGGCGTTGCGCGGATAAATAGGCAAAAATGTCCGCGCCGCGAAATTTATAAATCGCTTGTTTGGGGTCGCCGATTAAATATAAAGCGTGATGCGGCGTGTGAAACAGGGTGGAAAAAATCGCCCATTGCTGCGGGTCAGTGTCTTGAAATTCATCAATCAAGGCGACCTGAAAGCGTTGTTGCAAGGCACAAGTTAAAATCTCCGTGTCCTGTTGCAAGGCAGTGGCGAGACGGCTGATTAAATCATCAAAGGATAATAAACTTTCTGCTTGTAAGCGTTTGTCCAAACGGGTACGCAAGTCTTCCAATAATGCGCGGCGAAAAATAACACTAAGCTGTTGAATTTGCTGTAATAAATCATCAAAGATGCCATTGTCCAGACCCAATGCAGCGACATACTCAGCTTTACGTTCATCGCCGGATTGCTGCTTAGTGGCGCGGAATTTCTGCCCGTTTAAGCCTTGCATAACGGAAGTCGTGTTGAGTAAGGACAAAGCCTCGTCATTCGGTAAGGCGAGTGTGTCTCCGGCTAGCCACGCACTCAACGATGGGTGACTTTTTTCAAAGGTTATTAGATAACTGTCTTTAAATTTACTGTCCGCAAAATGGGTTTGCAAAACTTCTAAACAATAGTTAAGTTTTTGATTTGATTGGTTTATAGTGTGTAACAATTTATCTAACGCGCTGCTCAAAGGCTCAAAATCGGGGGCGATGGGATTGATTAACGACACATGATTCACGCTCGCCAGCAGCGCGTCTGGGGTTTTGTACGCCGCCGTTAATAACGCCGCCTCCAACGGTGAACGCAAATACACCTCACGCCGCCAAAAATCATCCGCGCAGTCTTGTTTTAAGGTCTCAATATCGGCGGTCAACTCCAGATTGAACAATTGTCCACTTTCTAGGGCGTGTTCGGTCAACATGTGCTGACAAAAGCCGTGAATAGTGAAAATTCCCGCTTGGTCGATAGTCAGTAACGCGGTTTCTAGGCGTTGCCGAATGAGGTCGCGCTCAAGATTTAATTGCGCCAGCCAAGTTAAAATGGTGCTGTCGATACCTTGGGTTCTGCCATTGACGGCACGTTTCGCTTCGGCAAGACGGGCGCGGATGCGGTCTTTGAGTTCTTCGGTGGCGGCTTTGGTGAACGTGACGACAAGTGCTTGCTCAAGGGTGAGTCCTTTTTCGACCACAAAGCGCAACACTAACATGGCGATGGCGTAAGTTTTGCCCGTGCCTGCGCTGGCTTCAATTAAATTGATGCCCGTTAAAAGTTGGGTGTTGATGGGATTAAACTGTTGTAGAGTCATGGCAATTGACGTGTAACTGTCCAAGGAAATCCATTTAGACTTCCTTTAGAAACGACTTTAGGATGAGCATCAATGGGTTTTAATTTTTTCTTCAGTAAGTTTTCTATTTCTTTTAAATCATAACAAGATTGTTTTAAAGAATTTCTGGGTGGCGGCAATTCAATATGAAAAAAAATTTTAATGTTATTTGATTGAGAAAATAAGGCTGCAATCTGTTTTTCATCGTTATTATTA
>JAIFMS010000051.1 GCA_020048335.1 Methylococcaceae bacterium
TATTTTCCCACACTCAACTGCTTGCCTATGCCACTTTTTAATAAAAAAATTCTCGAAAAAAATCTTAAAATTCAAGAAATTCCCGCCACGCATTTAACTCTTTTGCAAAACTGGCAAGAGCGAATTTTAAGCCACGATTTAGAAAAACAAACCGAAGTGGCGTTGCAAGGGGTGTTTATGCAAAACATCTTGATAGAAATCTTGGGTTATCAAGCCTTTAGTGAAAATCAAACCTATACTATTGCCAAAGAATATCCCGTTGCTAACGGCGCGGTAGATTTGGCTTTAGGGCAGTTTTTCAATGATAAACAAGGCAATAAAGTTCAGGCCGTGTTTGAGCTAAAGGGGGCGAAAACTAAAAATCTCGATGCAATTATGAGCGGACGCTTTAAAACTCCCGTTGAACAAGCGTGGGATTATGCGGTCAATGCCAAAGGTTGCGATTGGGTGTTGGTTTCAAATTATGTGGAAATTCGCTTGTATGCGTTTGGTTTTACTAAAAAAAATTACGAAACTTTTGAATTAGTTAAACTGACCGAACCCGCCGAATATGCACGGTTTATGCTGTGTTTGCAGGCAAATAATTTGCTTAAGGGCGCGACTAAACAGCTGTTGCGCGACAGTGAACAAGCCAGTAAAGACATCACCGAGCAGTTTTATCACGATTACAAAGCCGTGCGTGAAACCCTTATTACTCGCCTGATTGCCGATAATCCTGAGATTGCGCCGTTGGATTTAATTGCCCCTGCACAAAAGCTGCTCGACCGCGTATTATTTATTGCGTTTTGTGAAGACCGGGGATTATTACCCAAAAATAGCATTAAGCAAGCGTATGAATTTGTGTGTGTTTATGACCCGCAGCCTGTTTACCGAAATTTTAGAGGCTTGTTTAAAGCGGTGGATCGCGGCAGTCTTGCCTTAAATGTCAGCGGGTATAATGGCGGCTTGTTTGCCTACGATAAGTTTTTTGACAAGCTGATAATTGCCGATGAGTTGTGCAAAGGCTTTGTGGCGTTAGCCGAGTATGATTTTAGTTCAGAAATTTCTGTCACCGTGCTGGGGCATATTTTTGAACAATCCATTGCCGATTTAGAAGAAATCAGTGCGCAACTGAAAGAGGGCAAAGAGCTACAGACCAGCGCACAAGCCACTTCGGTGACAGGCAAACGCAAACAGCAGGGCGTGGTATATACGCCCGACCACATCACCGCGTTTATTGTGGAGCAGACCGTTGAAAATTATTTGCAACAGCAATTTGCCGCGTGTTTGGCGCAGTTTCAACTTGAAAAAGACGGCGCGACACAATGGAAACGCGGCGCGAAAACTGAGCTGAATTTTTGGAAAGCGTGGCTTTTGGAATTAAAAACGATAAAAATCGTTGACCCTGCGTGTGGTTCGGGGGCGTTTTTGGTGGCGGCGTTTGATTTTTTGCATCAAGAATATGAGAAAGTGAATGCGAAAATTGCAGAAATTTCGCAATCACAGAGCGTGTTTGATTTGAATAAGGAGATTTTGCAACACAATTTGCTGGGTGTGGATATTAATTCAGAATCCATTGAAATTACCAAGTTGTCGCTGTGGTTAAAAACCGCTGAGAAACGCAAAAAACTGGTCAGTATTGATGAGTTTTTTCAAAAAGGTAACAGTTTAGGCTTTGTGCAAGCTACGCCTGATTCTGAGTTTTGCTGGCAAACGGCGTTTCCGACCATCATGGAAAACGGCGGTTTTGATATAGTGATAGGCAATCCTCCCTATGTGCGGCAGGAATTGTTAGGCAAAATGAAGCCGTATTTGCAAGAGCATTACGCGGTTTATCATGGTGTGGTGGATTTGTATGCCTACTTTTTTGAAGTTGCTTTAAAACTGTTAAAACCGAATGGAATGCTGGGTTTTATCAGTTCGTCAACCTTTTTTAAAACCAGTTCAGGTGAGCCGCTGCGCCGGTTTTTACAAGAAAATGCCACGCTTAAAAAAGTGGTGGATTTTGGCGATTTACAAGTTTTTGAAGGCGTGACCACCTATCCTGCGATTTTGATTTTTCAAAATGCCAAACCAGAAACTGATAGCGACATTCAGTTTTTAGCGTTACAAAAGGATTTACCCGAAAAGTTAAGCGATTTTTTTAAAGAACAGCATCAATTAATGTTGCATAGTCAATTGCGTTCTGATAGTTGGCAATTGGAAAGTGCTGTATTACATCAATTGCGGCATAAATTAACCGCTGGTTATCCGACCTTAAAAGACGCTTATGGCTCACCTTATCGCGGAGTTTTAACAGGCTTGAATAAAGCGTTTGTGATTGATAAAGCCACCAAAGAAAAGCTTATTAAACAACATCCCAATTCCGCGCAGCTTTTAAAACCGTTTTTGGAAGGCAAAGATTTAAAAAAATGGCATTGCCAACCGCGTGATTTATGGTTAATTTTTACTCGGCGGGGTACAGATATTGAACAATATCCCGCCATAAAAAAACATTTAGCGCAATATCGTGAACAACTTGAACCGAAACCTGCGGATTTTCCTAAAAATAAAGAATGGCAAGGGCGTAAAGAAGGAACATATCAATGGTTTGAAATTCAAGATACGATTGCGTATTACGAAGAATTTGAAAAACCAAAATTGATTTATCCTGTTATTTCTCAAGGAGCTAAGTTTTCAATTGAAAAAACAAAAGCATTTTCTAATGACAAGACTTTTATATTAAATTCAGCAGACAATTTTTGTTTGGGATTGCTGAATTCAAAAATTATTTGGTTTATTGTCGGTGGTGCTTTTTCTTCTTTAAGAGGTGGTGTATGGCGTTTTGAATTGCGTGGTCAAGATATGGAAAAACTCCCCATTCCAATTAAAGACAATCAACATCCGATTACGTTTGAAACCTATCAAGCCAAAGAAAACATCGCCCAATTAGCGGCGCAATGTCAATTTTTAGCCGAACAACGTTATGGCTTAGAACGCAATGTGCAGTTGAGTATTACCGCGCTTAAAATTAAAAAAATCACCCGTAAATTAGAACACTGGTGGGATTTGGAATTTAATGCTTTTCTCGATGAATTGGCAAAACAAAAAATTGAAATTCCACTGAAAAAACAGGCGGAATGGGGTGAGTTTTTAAGCGATGCAACCCAAGAACATCAGGCTTTTGATTTGCAAATTGCCGAATTAGAAATACAATTAAATCAGGCGGTTTATCAATTATTTGATTTAACGATAGAGGAAATTAAATTGATTGAGGAGAAATAAATTCCTGTTTTTACTATGCGTTTTTTAAAAAGGAGGGATAAATTGTGCTAAATTAGTGTTTTATTACTTTCTGGATATAAAAACAACTTCCCCTATGAAACGTGTGCGTAAAAAATCAACAGCCCTCTTTTGTTTAATCCTTTCTTACACCCTGTCCAGTGTTGCCGAACCACAAAAAGCAGCAATTGCCAGTGCGCATCCGTTAGCCACCGAAGCAGGATTTGAAATTTTAGCCCACGGTGGCAATGCGTTCGATGCGGCAGTGGCGGTAAGTGCGGCTTTAGCGGTGGTTGAGCCTGCCTCGTCAGGTTTGGGCGGCGGGGGGTTTTGGTTATTGCATCGCGCAAAAGACGGCTTTGAAGTGGTGTTGGATGGACGAGAAAAAGCCCCTTTAGCCGCAAATGCAGCGATGTATTTAGATGAGCAAGGCAATGTTATTCCTGATTTATCCAAAAATGGGGCGTTAGCGGCGGGGATTCCGGGAATGCCAGCGGCGATTGTGCATTTAGCTGCAAAATATGGACGCTTACCCTTAAGCCAATCCTTACAACCTGCGCTGCGTTATGCACACAACGGCTTTGCAATCGGGGCGCGTTATCAACGGCTATTGCAATCACGCTTGCAAGTCGTGGCGCAAAACAGCGAAGCGGCGCGTATTTTTTTGGATAACGCTAACGTACCCGCAAGCGGTTTTCTGTTAAAACAACCCGATTTAGCCCACACCTTAGAAAAGCTCGCTGAATCTGGCGCGGCAGGATTTTATCAAGGTGAGGTGGCAAAAAAATTAGTGTCAGGGGTACAAGCAGCGGGGGGAATTTGGACGTTGCAAGATTTAGCCCGTTATCAGGTTGTAGAACGCCAACCTATTTCTGGCAATTATCGGGGGATTAAAATCACCAGTGTTCCTTCCCCTTCTTCGGGCGGAATAGTCTTACTGGAAACCTTAACTATTTTGGCAGGGTATGAATTAGAAAAACTCACCCCAACCACCCAAATTCACTTAATCACCGAAGCGATGCGCCGTGCTTACCATGATAGAGCATTCTATTTAGGCGATAGCGATTTTGTGAAAATTCCTGTGAAACGCTTACTCAGTGCTGATTATGCCGCAGGATTACGCAGCACTATTCGCATGGATAAAGCCTTACCCAGTGCGGCACTGAGGGGTGAATTAACCGCAGATACCCCAGGGACAGATACCACCCATTTTTCCATTATTGACAGTGTGGGCAATCGGGTTGCAGCAACGTTAAGCGTTAATTTTCCGTTTGGCTCAGGTGTGGTGGTAAAAGGCACGGGCGTAATTTTAAATGACGAAATGGATGATTTTGTCAGCAACGTCGGGCAAATGAATGGCTATGGCTTAGTGGGCAGTGCCGCCAATGCGATTGCGCCCGAAAAAAGAATGCTCTCCAGCATGACACCGACGTTTGTGGAAGATAAAACGCGGGTAGGTATTTTAGGCACACCTGGGGGAAGTCGGATTATTTCGATGGTGCTGCTCGGCATCTTGGATTTTGCCAAGCACCATTCCCCGCAATCTTGGGTAGCTGTGCCGCGTTTTCATCATCAATATTTACCTGATGTGATTGAACATGAAGCAGGTTGCTTTAGTCCCGAAACCCTGCAAGTTTTAACAGCGTTAGGGCATCAGTTTAAACAGACTGACACACCTTATGGTGATATGCAGGCGATTGAATTGAATAAACAAACAGGGCAGTTATCCGCTGCCAGTGACCCGCGTGGCGAAGGATTAGCCGATGTGCGTTGAATTACATCAGTTAAGTTTGGCGCAAGATTTGCTAAATGAAGAAATGTTGCTATTGAGTGACAGCGAACAAACCTTTGCGAAAACCTTGCGTTATCCAGAAGTTAAACGGCGTTATATTCGTGTCAGACAAGGGGTGCGGCAGGTGTTAGGGCATTTTTTACAAGAATCTGCCAAGACAATTCGCTTTGCAAAAACAGACTATGGCAAACCGTATTTGCTCGATTATCCTACGGTGAATTTTAATATTTCACACACGGGCGATAGTTTGTTGATAGCCATTAGCCTTGTCGGTGCGGTGGGGGTTGATATAGAGCAAGAGCGGCAGTTAAATACCCCGTTGCTTGAGTTGGTGCGGCGTTGTTTTGCCCCCGAAGAAATCGCCTATTGGCAGCAATTGCCCGATACTTTGCAATTGGCTGAATTTTATAGGCTTTGGACGGCTAAAGAAGCCTTTGTGAAAGCGGTAGGACGGGGAATTGGGCTAGGATTATCACACTGTGTGATTGCCCCTTTGGCAACCCAGCTCGTTGCTATTCCCCCTGAATACGGTACAACTCAGGATTGGCGATTGATTAATTTAGCTTTAACAGCACCGTTACAGGGGGCATTGGTGATTGCAACAGCACAATTGCCCGCTAATTTTTC
>JAIFMS010000069.1 GCA_020048335.1 Methylococcaceae bacterium
AAGAAGGATAAACCTAAAGTCAGTGGCACAAATAAAAAGTGATACAAGGCGGTACTGGCAAACTGCCAGCGTGAAAGGGCGATAACACTTTCTGAAATCATACAAAAATCCTAAAAAAGATAACGTTAATATATTAGTATATCTTTATGTTCCAGTGAGTAAAGCAATGAATTATTTTAAAAATAGCTATCCCCTGAACTGAGCAAAGCCTTCGCTTGTTGCTGCGCCACACTATTAATCAAAATTAAATCTTCTGCCTGCACTGAACTGGCTAAAACTTCGGTTAATAAACGGTCATGCAGTGGACGGTCAAAGCTCATGCGGGCGTAATGTTTGGCATACAATACTTTTATTGACAAATTCTGTGGCGACAATTGCAACACTTGCTCAAAATGCTGTTTCGCATTGGCTAAATCCCCCCCCATTGCAGGCGGCAACAGACTTGCCAAAACCGCTAAATACAAATGCGCCGAGCCGTGTTGATAATCGGCTTGTTGCTTAATCACTTGCTGCATAATGGCTTTGACTTGCGCCAATTGGGCAATGGCATTCCAATCGGTTTTATGGGCTTGTATCCATAACGCCCAACTTGCCCCTAAGTCATATAAAACAGGTAAATCTGCTGCATCGCTTGCGTGTAAGATTTTTTCAAACTCAGGATAGGTCAGTTGTTTGACATCACAAAATGCTTTTTTTTGCAGACACGCCGCGCGTTGACTCAAAGAAAATGCTTTGTCACTCAACAGTGATAAGCGAGTATTTTCATCTTCGGCAAGCAAACTGGCATAAGCCCGTTGCAAGGTCGCAGTGGCTAACAACAGAGCTTGATTATCAGGCTGCTGTTGCAGCAACGCCTCTTGCAATAATAAATAACTCGGAATACCGACCCGCACTGTTTGTGGGTCGGTTTGATTTAATAAGGCTTTGGACAAATTTTCCCCTAATTCAGCAGTGACAGAGGACATTAACATCGCACAGCCCGTTAAATAAAACATCGCAACCCCCAGCAAAAGGGGGCGAAAAAACGAAAAAAAGCGTGCCATAGTCATTGTCCTTGGGTGTCCTGTGAGATTTCACCGAAAATTAATCGCTGAGGAAAAATTTTAATTGGCTAAACCGTACCCGTATTTTTTGATAATCGCAAGTGCCGATTCAGATTTTAAAAATTTCAACAACGCCAGTGCCGCTGGATTGGCTTCCCCTTTCTTCAGTAACACCGCTTCCTGTCGCAGCGGTGTGTATAAATTTTCAGGAATCAGCCAACTTGAGCCTGTCACAATTTTGCCTTTTTCGGCATCCAGCACTTGCGACAACGCCACAAATCCCAGTTCCGCATTCCCGGTGCTAACAAATTGATAAGTCTGGGCAATATTTTCCCCTTGCACAAACAGCGGGGTTAATTTTTCCAACACTTTTTTCGCTTTTAGCACTTCGACTGCCGCCACACCATAGGGGGCAAGTTTCGGGTCAGCTAAGGCAAGATGCTTAAAACCGCCTTTGCTTAACACTTGCCCTTGCGCATCCACTTCATTCGGCGCGGCTGACCATAGAACTAATTTTCCAATCGCGTAAACAAAATTGCTTTTTGTTAAGGCAAACCCATCTTGCTGTAATTTGGTTGGATTTGTATCATCGGCAGATAAAAATACCTCAAACGGCGCACCATTTTCAATTTGTGCGACAAATTTTCCCGATGAACCAAAAGAGAGCTTTGCTGTGTGACCCGTTGATTTTTCAAACGCTGCCGCAATTTCAGTCATGGGTTTAGTAAAGTTTGCTGCCACTGCCACCAGTGTGGTATCGGCGTGGCTTTCCATACTCACGGCGATGAAATAAAAACTTATAAAACAACAAGTTATTTTTTTAAACTTCATGGATAACTCCCTTTAAGCAGCAACCGCTAGCAATACGGCACTGGCTTTAAAAACGACCGTGACAGAGGAACCTTTTTGCAAATCCAAATGGCTGACACTTTCACACGTTATGGTCGCCGCTACTTTTTCCCCGCCCTCTAATTCAATATCCACTTCGGTATTCACCGACCCCAGCTGAATACTAGAAATAGTCCCTGCTAATTGATTACGCGCTGAAATTTTATAGCCACCAAAATCGGTCACTAAAATAATCTGCGGTGCTTTTATTAAAGCAACCACTTCTTTGCCTTTGGTAATCGCTAAAGTTTCCAATGATTCTTTGGTAATCGCCGCAATAATAGAAATACCGCTTTTGACTGTTACCTGCACTTGCGCATTCACCGTACCCATCTGAATATCGCTCACGATGCCTATAAATTGATTTCTTGCACTGGTTTTCATGGTTTTTTTCCTTATTAATTAAAAGGATGAAAATAATAGACCTGTCAGGTCTACTGGGTTAAAAGCGTAATAAACTCTGCACATAAAAATAATCCACATCGTGTGCATTGATACCTGCGGGGGCAGAAGGGGCTTTTTTTGCAAACTCACCCTTGAACAAATGCGTCCAGCCTGTTTCAAAATTGAGGCTACTGTTGACATTCCAACGCGCACTTAACTCAATTTGATGCCCCACAAAGTCACCACTACGTCCTGTGGTATCGTGCAATCCCGTGCTACCCCAGCTATCTTTGCTTTGTGCAAGCCAAAAAAAGCGATGGGCTAAACCTGCTTCCACAGTGGAGAAAGGAGAAACCTTCACACGATACCCAGGGGTATTTAGGTTGGTTCGGGCAAACGCGCCATAAATTCCAGTCGGCCCGTACTCAAATCGCCGTGCGCCATACAGCGTATCAAAGCGTTGGTCTTTGTTATCATTAGGGTTTTTATCACCGCTGGCATAATCGTATTCAACACTCAGACGCGGATTCCAAGGCATTTCAACACTATAACCTGCCTCAAGATGTTGATACCAAGCCGTGTGACTGACGGTTGTATTCGATGTTGTACTAAGCTTTGCTGTACCGAATTGACCGATTGTTTCAACTTGAAAATCAAATTCACCTTTAGCAGGTTTTAGATAAAACCGTACTCCGGGGGTGAAATAACGCCGGTTGGCGGTGGCAACTTTTGGACTGTCACCTTCATCTAAATGATACAAATACAACTCCGCATTCAGCTTTCCAACGAGGTTAAAGCCTTCTAAAAAAGCTCCAGAAAACCAAGTGTGTCCATCCGCTTGGTCAAATTGCAAGGTGTTATTAAATGTGTCAAGCGCGGCATCCGTGGTTGCACTGGGTTTTATGGGATAGCGGTTGATAGGCAGGGTGACAAACGCATTCAATTGCCAGTTATCATAATCTGTTAGCCGTAACCGCAAGCCGTCAAAACTATTAATCGTATTGCGAAATACGTTTCTTGCAACTAACCGGCGACTACCAAAGTTCAACGTTTGTCGCCCCGCAATCACTTCTGCACCCACACCACTCTGAAAAATATTCTGCTCTGACCATGCTAAATAGGCTTGCAACAAATCCGCTTGATTGCTGTGCGTGTTATTTAAGGTTGAACCTGAATCTGCGCCCCATTGCCGTGCATCTAAAAACTCTCCACCGAGGCGAAACTGCTGAAAACGCGCTTCCATAAAAACATCGGTTTGCAAGGCAATTTGTTGGTCGCCACCTTTACCATTGGCTTTATAATTGCCACTCATCATTTCATAACGGCTGCGTTGCTCCAGTGAAACCGATAGCCAGTCAGGCAACTTCAGCGCATCATGTAAATTCCAAATAGGTTTTTCATATTTACCCGAGCCTATGAGCGAATCGGACATTTGACTGGCAAACATTGCAAAAGGGGGATTGGTATAGCTTTTCTTTTCTTCTGCCATAACAAGATGGCTGTTAAAAGACCCTGTTGCAATAATCAAGCCGAGGATCTGATTGCGATTAAAACTGATAGGATAACTTGTAAAATTCATAGTCGCCTCTCGCGATAAATAAAAGATTTGTGCAGTATTTTTAGGTATTATAATTCGCTATGTATAAAAGTAAATAACGAATTATAATAATGGCGACAAAATTTTAATTTTTAGATAATCCAATGTTAAAAAAACAACATAATGAACTAAATCCTGTTTGGATTGAGGGCGAACTGCGCCTGGCGGGAGCTTTAGATAACCGAATTATTGGTTTGTTAAAAGCCATTGAACACACAGGCTCACTGAATCAAGCGGCTAAACAATCAGGTTTAAGCTATAAAGGAGCTTGGCAGATTTTAGAAAGAGCCAACAATAGTGCGCCACAAACGTTGGTGACTACGACAACAGGCGGCAGTAAAGGCGGCGGAAGTCGCTTAACCAAAGCAGGACAAGCCTTATTGAGTTTATTTTTACAAATAGAACAGCAGCATCAATTATTCTTGACTCAACTCAACCGCAGTCTTGCTGATAATCCAGAAACTTTGCTGCTATTACAACGGTTAGTGATTAGAACTAGCGCACGCAATCAACTGTTTGGTCGAGTGATTGGCGTGGATACTGAGGGGAAAAATGCCGAAGTGACTGTGCAACTAAAAGGAGGGGAACAGATTATTGCAACCCTTGAATTAAGCTTAGTGACTGAATTAGCTCTTGCGATAGGCAACGAAGCGGTGTTATTAATTAATGGTGCAGATTTAATCTTAACCACCGATTCAACCAAGCAATTTTCAGCACGAAACCGTTTGTATGGTAACGTTATGCAAATTCAGCACGATGGAATTAACTCAGAAGTAACCGTGCTGTTGCCAAGTGGTGAAATGTTGACTGCGAAAATCACTCAGCAAAGTGTTGAAAATTTAGCTCTTGTGTCTACTCAACCCGTTTGGGTTATTTTTAAAAGTAACGTGCCAATTTTAGGAAGTTTGTCATCGACCTAAACAACAATTTTGCCAGAGAATCACTTAAAACAGGGAGAACCATGATGATAACGTGTAGAGTTGCTAACACAACCGACATTGAAGCGATGCTGGGCTTATTAGCCCAATTATTTGCCATAGAAACCGATTTTCAGATTAACCCACTTAAACAACGCGCAGGGTTAGTGTTATTACTCAATAGTGAACAAGGACAAATCTTTGTTGCTCAAGATAATGACAACGGCAAAGTTGTGGCAATGTGTTCGGTGCAGATTTTGATTTCTACCGCTGAAGGGGGAAAAGTGGGTTTGCTGGAGGATTTAATTGTCAAAACCGATTATCGCCTGCAAGGGATTGGGCAGCAAGTATTGCAATATGCAATCACTTGGGCAAAAGAGCATAATTTGAAACGGCTGCAATTATTGGCAGATAAAAATAATCAACCTGCGTTGGATTTTTATGCGCGGCAGCAGTGGCAAACAACAGATTTAATTGTGTTGCGTCAATTACTGTAAGCGAGCGACATGATAACGCACCGCTTGCTCGTTCCCAAGCTGGATGCTAAAAACCGCCTTTGGTTTTGCCGAGGGCGGTTTTGTTTTACGGATGATGCGCTGAGGAACGAAGCGCATCTTATCGCGTTTTTAAGCCTCGGTTGTGAAAGGAAGCGGGGCTTTTTTATGCGTTTTAAGTCTTACGCAGTCACTATCGAATGACCGCGTTCGATAATCTGGTCTAAGTGAAAATCAAATTGTTCATTCCAATAAATGCGTTTGTTTTTAAATTTAACGCTATTGAATAAACTCTTGTCATACAAAGGTTTATAGCAGGGAATACGCT
>JAIFMS010000147.1 GCA_020048335.1 Methylococcaceae bacterium
AAGCACTGAACTGTGATTTAATTTTTTCTTTTCTAATCTGCTCAGGTGTTTTTAATTTTGCAAGCTCTACCTCAAGTTGAACCCGTTTAGCACGTTGGTGTATTTGTTCAGCAACATAATCTCTTTTAATCTCTTCTTGTTTAGCTTTTACTGATACAGCCTGCTGTACAATAGGTTGTGATGGAGTATTGCTATAATTTGAATTAGGAACTTGAAAAACAGCACTTATTACAGTAAAGACTAAAACACTCATGATGCGAATGTTATCAGTCAACTTTATGTTAGTTATTTTATACGTCAATTCTCTTGTAAATGGCAACACTAAAGCCGATGCAACAAAATATGAAACTCCTGCTAGAAAAGAATGCCATATAGTTACACTGCCTACCAAAAAAAATAGTGTTCCAAAAATCCACGATACAAAGCTGTAACCACTGTAATCATATTTTTTAGTTTTGGGTTCATTATTGTCAATCTCAATTTCTAATGCTTGTTCAATATTTTCTAACTTAAGATTTGAGGTTCTTTCTCGTGCTGCTTTGATTAACGCCACTTCCACTTTTGCATAAATCGCCCTACATTGTGGGCATTCCAAATCAGAAACAGTTTCATTTTCTTGCCGTTCGTAGCCGCATTTCAGACATATTTTAGCCATACTTTCACCTTTAATTTAACTCTCAAAGAAATTTATTAAACCAAGCACATACAAACTATTTTGCACAGCAAAACACCCAATTACAAAACATTCCGGCAGGCAAAAAAACGTACCTATCCTACGACTAATCAGGATAAAACTCTGAGTCGTTAATCTCTTCCCAACTCCAAGGACAAACAGCAGGAAAACTTTTTTTATCCAGTTTTGTTTCCTTCGCCGCTTTAATAACAGCTAAACGATAAGCATCAATCAAAATATCGTTCAAATGAGGTTTTAAACTGGGATTTTCGTTAAGAACTTCTGTAAACCGGATGCGCTGTTCCTCAATGCTTAATTGCCAACTTCTACTTTTTCTAAAAGATTGGTATTTCCATTTCAGCAAATGTTGTAACAACACCGCTAAACGACTTTGCAACGTGCGCTTCTCTGACCGTCCCATGCTTTCTATTTCCTCGATAATATTGGCTAAATCAACGGCTTCAAACTGTCTGCCTTTCAGCAGCGCAGCTTGTTGCTGTATCCAACCATAAAAGTCAGTTTCGTAAATAGCATTCATCTTAAATTACCTCGTTCACTGTTGAGAATTAGCTTGTTCCAGTGCCTATCCTTGCCGTTCTAAAAAAGCTGGCAACTGTCCCCGTGGTGTAAATTGCTTACCAGATTCGCCAGCGGCAAAATATTAAAAGCGTGGCTGCCTACAACTTATGCAACCATCCGCATATGAGGAATTTCAAGCTCTTTCACGCGCCGAATTTGCGCAGGTAACAACGAAAGCACCGCAAGCGTTTTTCCAGTAAAACTCACAAACTCAACTTCATAACCTGCGTTTTTTTTATGCACGAAAACAACCGTTCCTATATCACCTGTTTCTAAATGAGATTCGGGTAAATCAACCGTCAATACTACTGTATCAAGTTCATTAATCATCTTTGCTCTCCTGCGGATAAGCGGTTACAAAATACGGCACGGTTTCGCCATGCTCAATAAACCAAACGGTACGAATAGAAACGATACGCTGTTTAGGAGTCGTAAGTTTACCGTCCACAACATAGCGTATTCCAAACGATGATTTTTCAGTTTTGACAACATCATAATTTTGGGCTATTTCTTGCAAGCCCTGTTGTAACACAGACCAATGCTGTAGTGAAAAGCCTTGTCCCAGAAAAAACCTAGCTTTGCTTGCTCCCATTAGGATGGGTTAAACACAACAGATAATGGGTTATTTTTTTAGCTGGAATAACGACCATTTGGCAATTGGGAAGATTCATATTTTCATTTTTCACAAAGACATTCGTTTGACTACGAAAATCAAGCTATATGCTTTTTCTCACGCAATAGCAAAATCCCCCTCACTTTTTTAAAAAGAAGGGGGATTTTAAAGTTTAAGTAAGTGAGCCAAATTTTTTGTATGTTTTATTTGCTAGAGGGAGTGCAAAACCTAGGTTTTGCATTCCAAAACTTTTGTTTTACTACTTAAAGACCTAACGCAAACGTTTTTTAAATTGGCTAATCTTCAATAACCAAGGTATCACCACGTTTTACCCAACCTGCTTGAATCACTTTAGCATACACACCCACACTGGGTAAGGCTTTGCCTGCAAACGGTACAACAGGGTTATTTTTGGCAATAGCGTGTTTAAATAAACCACTGTCAGCGGGTAAATCGCCTTGTGCCAAGGTTGGCATAATGCAACGTGGACAAGGGTCGGAAACCTGTAATCGTAATGTTTCACCTAATCGCAACGTTTTGCCAACCCAGTCATTTTCAACAAAGCCCTCAAGCCCGCAGGTATCAATCACCATGTTCGGACGAAAACGTCTGACTTCAAAACGCCCTTGTGGGTAAAGTTTTTGCAACGCGCTCAGTGAGCTGGTAGTTAATAAATGTAAACTAGCATAATCAAAAAAAGCCCCGCCTGGTGCATCTGCGGCTACCGCTTCGTTAGACACTTCATTTTCTTGTCCTGCAAACTCTGGCCAATATTGTTCTAACTTTGCTGCATCAGGTCGTTGTGTTTCTAGGTGTACCGCTCTACCTAAAAATGCAGAAAGCTGTTGATTAATATCGGCTTGTTCGCTGTGCAGAACAGTGCCATTCGGTAAGCTAATCCAAACGCCTCCCAGCGATTCTATTTCAGGTGGAGTCGAATAAGCGGCATGAAATGAAAAAAGATCGGGCCATTTTTTTGGGTTTTTAGCACTGACCACTTTATTGGTTTCTTCATCAATCAGCGCGTAAAAACGATCACCTAACACGCCGTGGCTGGTGATATGCGTGCCATTTAGCTCTTCGCCCATCATGGATTTTATCGGGTAACGCCAAAGTGTTAAAACAGAAGGTGTTGTGTGGTTCGGCATAATTGCTCTCTCGTTATTATAATTAAATAGGGACAGTTTCAAGACTGTCGGGTTAATTATCAAACCAATGAGCAAATATTGTCAATTACGTTAAAAATAACAGGTATTTATAATGGTACTGGCAGAGACACACGGTTTTGTGTCTCCACTTTAAACGCAGTAAAACAAGAAAAGGAATAACTTTTAGTGGGTTCTTTGTACTGAAAACGTAGCCAACAGAGTGAGGGCTTGTTTATAAATAGAATCGTCTAAACACGCTAAAGCATCAATGGCAAGTTGGGCTTGTTGTTGGGCTTGTTGTTCTGTATATTCAATGGCTTGGGTTGTTTTTATCACTTCATAAACCTGTGCAAATGAATCGCGAGAACCGTGGCGAATGGCATCAATGACCACTTGTGCCTGTTCGGGCGAACCTTTAGAAATCGCATAAATCAGTGGTAAAGTAGGCTTGCCCTCGGCTAAATCATCCCCTAAATTTTTCCCAAGGGCTTCACTGGACGATTTATAATCTAACGCATCGTCAATTAATTGAAACGCAATCCCTAAATGTTGTCCATAAGCGGCAAGTGCTTGTTCTGTTGCTTGGTTTGTCTCAGAAATAATTGCCGCCAAACGGGTGGCGGCACTGAATAAAATAGCGGTTTTTCGGGCAATCACTTCCAAGTATTTTTCTTCAGTGGTTTCAGGATTATTGCAATTGAGCAGTTGTAACACTTCCCCTTCCGCAATGGCAGTGGTGGTTTTAGATAAAACTTCCATCACACGCATATTATGGGTGCGTACCATCATTTCAAACGCGCTGGAATATAAATAATCGCCCACTAATACACTTGCCGCATTTCCCCAAACTGCATTGGCCGATTCTTGTCCACGTCTTAAATCCGATTCATCGACCACGTCATCGTGGAGCAAAGTCGCGGTGTGAATAAACTCAATCACAGCCGCTAAAATTAAATGGGCATCTTTTGTTTCTCCTAAGGCTTTAGTGGTTAATAACAAGAGCAAAGGGCGCAATCGCTTACCGCCATTGCTAATAATATAGTGTCCTATTTGATTAATCAGGACAACATCAGAGCTTAATTCGTTCAAAATAAGTTGATCGACAGCGGCAGATTCGGCACTAGTAAGATTTTTAATCGCGTCAAAATCAAGCAATACTGATGTGTTAGAGGAGTCTTGTAATACCATTAGAATTAGTCAGCTTAGGGTGGCTTAAGTTAAACCCGCCATGCTATTGAATAAGTTAGGGTGGTGTCAATAGCTTTATTGTGATATTTTAAGAAGTTGATTTTACACTTTTTTGCAAGATTTAAAATTTGACTGAGACACTATTTGAAAATATAATGCTTTGTTCACTTAACAGATATTAATGCTTGATGGAGCTGACGCTGATGTATGCGGTAATTCAAACA
Organism: Methylococcaceae bacterium; assembly: GCA_020048335.1. Classification (GTDB taxonomy): domain Bacteria; phylum Pseudomonadota; class Gammaproteobacteria; order Methylococcales; family Methylomonadaceae; genus CAIQWF01. The sequence goes on from JAIFMS010000147.1 coordinate 4,426, forward strand.
GGTGGTAAACAGTACCGAGTTCAGACAGGTACGACCTTAAAAATAGAAAAACTAGAGCTTGGAGCCGGCGACAGCATTGAGTTCGATAAAGTACTAATGGTTCAAGCTGATGACGCGACTAAAATCGGTCAACCCTTTTTAGAAGGCAGCAAAGTCACAGCTACCGTGTTGTCTCAAGGTAGACATGATAAAGTTAAAATCATAAAATTTAGACGGCGTAAACACCACATGAAACAAATGGGGCATCGTCAATCTTACACAGAAATCCAAATTACTGGCATTTCTGCTTAATAAGGAGTTAAACAATGGCTCATAAGAAGGCAGGCGGTAGTAGCCGCAACGGACGTGACTCGCAGTCCAAACGCTTAGGTGTGAAACGTTTCGGCGGTCAAATTGTTTCAGCGGGAAACATTTTAGTCCGTCAACGCGGTACACAATTTCATCCGGGTGATAATGTCGGTTGTGGTAAAGATCATACGTTATTTGCAACAGCCGATGGTCAAGTGCTTTTCCAAGTGAAAGGCCCTAAAAATCGTCGTTATGTAAGTATCGTTGCATACGCGAATTAGGAAAATACCAAAATTGCTCTTGCGGCAAAAAAACAGCTAAAAAGCCTCGTCCATGACGGGGCTTTTTTGTTTTTAGGCAACTAATAAAATTGGGGTATGAAAAATGGCATTATATCATCACAAATAATGCTATGAAGTTGTGCTAAATATATCGGATAAATAAGATGGCTAAAGCTCGCATATCCTACTTGATTACTACTGGATAAACGAAAATGAACGACAAAGAAAAATTCGCACAACAATTAACCGATTTTGCAGCAGGATTACAAAGTTATATCAGCACAGAAGATGGTCAATGGACAATCAAAGGCTTTATTGATATTTTCAAAAATATTTACACGCTTTCAACTGATACTAAAATCATTTCTAAAATATTAGAAATTCATTTGTTCCCTAAAGTTCTGCAATTTGCCCAAGATTATGGCTATAAAATAGTCCTTGCAGAACACCAAAATTATTACCCCGATATTTCCCTTGTTAGCAAAGAAAACGAAAACATAAAGTTTGCCGTTGATTTTAAAACCAGTTATCGCAATCCTAAAAAGCCTTTTTTATGCAATGGTTTTACTCTGGGTTCGCATGGAAAATATTTTGAAGACCGCAAAAGCACAAAAAATATCCAATTTCCTTATAGCGATTATTTAGGACATTTCTGTTTAGGAATTATTTATAGTCGTGTAGATGGCTCATCCATTGATGAAACGAAAGCTCATAAACTGGATGAATTACAATCCATCAGCTCAGTTGTTAAGGATTTTCAGTTTTTTGTTGCTGAAAAATGGCGCATAGCCAGCGATAAAAGTGGAAGTGGCAACACCGCAAATATTGGTAGCATTAACAATATTGCCGATATTATCAATGGACGCGGTATGTTTTCAGGTTTAGGAGAAACATGGTTTGATGATTATTGGATGAACTATCAAAAAATAATTATTTCTGATGCGCAGGGTAATACAAAAAAAATAACCACGTTAGAAGAGTTTGTTAACTATAGAAATGGCGATACATCACTTCTTGTTTCAAAGTACAACAAGGATAGCGATGAAAGTTAATGTACCGCCTATTAAATCGCAAGGTATTAAAACCAAATTAGTCCCGTCAATTGCAGAATTGATGCCTGATAATTTCACTGGCACTTGGATAGAACCCTTTATGGGAACTGGCGTAGTTGCATTTAATATCGCCCCGCAAGCGGCTTTGCTCTGTGACAGCAATCCACATTTAATTCGATTCTATCAAGCCATTGCCACAGGTGAAATAGATGCAACTATCGTTAAAGATTATTTAGAAACCGAAGGGGCTTTATTATTAGCGAAAGGAGAAAATCATTATTATGAAATTCGTGAGCGTTTTAATAAAAATCATCAGCCTTTGGATTTTTTATTTTTAAATAGGGCAGGATTTAATGGCATGATTCGCTTTAATCGTCACGGTGGATTTAATATTCCTTTTTGTAAAAAACCACAACGCTTTGCCCAAGCTTATATTACAAAAATTGTGAATCAAGTTGACCATATCGCTAAACTTGCTAAGGTAAAAGACTTTACGTTTAAATGTCAGGACTTTAGTGAAACCCTGAAATCTGTCAAAGCAACGGATATTGTTTATTGCGACCCACCGTATATCGATCGACACGTTGATTATTATAATGGTTGGAATGATAACGATGAAAAAAAATTATTTCATTTATTACAACAAACACAGAGTAGATTTATTCTTTCAACCTGGCATCACAATGATTTTAGGAAAAATGAGTATATTGATTTATTATGGAATCGATTTAATATTTTTACTCGTGAACATTTTTACCATGTCGGTGGCAGCGAAAAAAACCGTAATCCGATGATAGAAGCGATTGTGGCAAATTTTAAACCTGATTTTTTGCAAAACCAATCCTGCGATTTAGTCCAAGCAAGCATTTTTTAATCAGTTATTGTTTAGTTGAATAAGGCAGGCAAGCTTTTCTACCTGTCGAGTTCCGTGTGATTATATACCCAATTTATAAAACAAATAGGCGAGTAGTAAACACGCTTTTTGCCTCCATAAAACATGACAACAGTAAGGTACAAATAAGATGAGATTCGTTGACGAAGCCGACATAAAAGTAGAAGCCGGTGATGGCGGCAATGGGATTGCTTCTTTTCGGCGGGAAAAATACATTCCGTGGGGCGGCCCTGATGGGGGCGATGGTGGCGATGGCGGCAGCGTTTATTTAGTTGCCACCGAAAACGTCAATACCTTGGTCGATTTTCGCTATCATTCCACACACCGCGCCCAACGCGGTCAAAATGGGATGAGCAATGATTGTCGCGGCAAAAAAGGCGAATGCTGTTATATCGCCGTACCTTTAGGTACTATTGTATTTGAAAAAGATACAGGCGAAAAAATCGGTGATTTAACCATTGCAGGGCAAACGTTACTGGTTGCCAAAGGCGGTTTTCATGGGTTAGGCAATGCGCGATTTAAAAGCAGTATTAACCGTGCGCCACGTCAAACCAGTAAAGGCACCAAAGGTGAGCAGCGAATGTTGCATCTGGAATTGCTGGTGATTGCGGATGTCGGATTATTAGGTTTACCGAATGCGGGAAAATCCAGTTTGATTCGTTCGGTTTCTTCGGCGACACCGAAAGTAGCGGACTATCCCTTTACCACGCTACATCCCAATTTAGGGGTGGTGCGGGTCGATGATTTGCGTAGCTTTGTGATTGCAGACATTCCAGGGATTATCGAAGGCGCGGCAGAAGGGGCGGGTTTAGGTTTAACCTTTTTAAAACATCTCTCACGCACAGGGTTGTTGCTGCACGTTATTGATATTGAACCCTATGAAAATGGTGATGAAACACCTGTTGAAGCGGCGCGGAAAATCATTCACGAAGTAGAAAAATGGAGTGATGAGCTAGCCAATAAGCCGCGTTGGTTGGTGTTGAATAAAACAGACCGGGTGTTGGATGAGGAAGTGGATGCGCATTGCCAAGCGATTGTGGATGAATTGGGCTGGACGGGCGTAGTGTTTAAAATTTCAGCGTTGAAAAAATCAGGAACACAGCCATTGATGTTTGCGATTATGGAATTTTTAGAGCAGCAGCGGCAACAAAAAGCCGAGTCGGAATCGGTTAAGTAAAAGACTTTGGAGTACAAAACCTAGGTTTTGTACTCCAGTTTTGCAAGAAGCTTGAAAGTCAACACTGTGTGAAAACACGATATTGAGTTGAAACAGGTCTAATGATTCAAAACTTATAACCCCGATGCACCGCAACTATCCCTTGGGTCATATTAAAATATTCACAGCGGTCAAACCCTGCTTGTTCCATCATTATTTTAAGCGCGTCTTGTTTGGGGTGCATCCGAATTGACTCGGCTAAATAGCGATAACTATCCTCGTCTTTAGCGACAATCGCCCCAATTTTTGGCAATAATTTAAAGGAGTAAAAATCGTACACTTTTTCAGTCACTTTGTCGGTGGGATGGGAAAACTCTAATATAATCAAACGCCCCCCTGGTTTTAATACCCGTAAAATAGAGCGCAATGCCGCGTCTTTATCCGTGACGTTACGCAATCCAAAGGCAATACACACGCAATCGAAGCTATTGTTTGCAAAGGGCAAACATTCGGCATTAACTTGAGCATAAAAAATATTGCCGACCACGCCTTTATTAATTAAACGGTCACGTCCTGTGCGTAGCATTTGTGAATTAATATCGGCTAAGACCACCTCGCCGTTATCACCGACCCGTTTTTCAAATAGCAAGGTTAAATCCCCCGTGCCGCCTGCTAAATCCAATACTTTATCGCCTGCACGCACATTGCTCAACTGCACAGCAACCCGTTTCCAAATGCGGTGAATGCCCAGTGACATTAAGTCATTCATAATGTCATATTGGCCTGCAACCGAATCAAAAACACCGCGTACCAGTTTTACCTTTTCCTCGGCGGCAACGGTTTTAAAGCCAAAATGGGTCGTATTTTCGTTTGTCATGTTGTTATCCTAAATGTTGATGACCTGCGGCTTTTACCTTTTCAAGATAAATTGCCCAAAGGGTTTTATAGTCTGTTCCTAATTGATAGAGCAATGCCCAGCTATAAATCGCGCTGCTGTGACCGTCGCTAAACACAGGGGCAATGGCATAATTGCCGATAGGTTTGATGTCGGTAATCGTGACCGTTTCTTTGCCTAATTGCAAATTATCGTTATTTGCGCCATGTCCAACCGCTTCAGCCGATTGGCTGTAGACACGCAAGTATTCATAGGGCAGATTAAAAGTTGTGCCATCATCAAAACTGATTTCCAAAGTTTTGGAAAGCTGGTGCAGTTTAATTTCGGTGGGATGGCAAATAATCGAAGGAGTGGTTAAACGCATAATGTGTCGTCAATGAAAAATGCAGACAGTATGCAATAAATCAGGCTATGAGGGAATAGTGACAAGCTAGATTGCGAACTAGAGCCGACTTATTTTTAACACAGGGGATAATTTTTTCAATTGGCGCATAATGGCGGCAAGATGCACGCGGTCACGCACGGATAGGGTTATATCATCAATCGAAATTTTCGAGTCTTGATGACCAATGCTGACATTTTCGATATTAGAATCCATTTTGGAAATAGCGGAGGTAATCATGGCAAGTGTTCCTGGTTGATTTAATACTTCCAAACGAATGCTGGCAGAAAATTCACCTGTTGTGTTTGTTGCCCATTCGACATTTAACACGCCCGTGTGATGTTTGCGCACTTCACTGCTATTGCGACAGCCTTCATGGTGAATCACAATTCCTTTTCCTGGATTGAAAAAACCGATAATCTGGTCGCCTAAAATAGGATGACAGCATTTTGCAAGGGTTACCATCATCCCTTCCGTGCCTTTAATCGCAAACGGGGTTTTATTACCGCCGTTGACTGAGCTGAAATTGCTGTGATTTTCGTTCAAAGTTAAGGCAACCTGCACATCATCTTGGGTGAGGCGTTTGGCAATTAAAAACGGTAATTTATTCCCTAACCCTATATCTTCAAAAACCTGCTCAACAGTTTGTTTTTTCAAGACACTGATTAATTTTTTAATTCGCTCATTTGGAATCCCTGCCAAAGATAAGCCGATGTCTTGCAATTCATTTTCCAATAAGCGTTGCCCTAATTGCGTTGCTTCTTGCTGTTTAAAATGGCGTAAATAGCTGCGGATACAGGCGCGGGCTTTGGCGGTAATCACATAATTAAGCCAAGTTGGATTCGGACGCGCCCAAGAGGTTGTGATAATTTCCACCGATACGCCATTTTCCAAAATGGTTTGTAACGGCACCAGTTGTCGGTCAATGCGTGCAGAATTGCAAGTATTGCCAATTTTGGTATGAACCGCATACGCAAAATCAATCACGGTCGCCCCGCGCGGTAATTTAATCACTTCGCCATTGGGGGTAAAGACAAAAATTTCTTGCGGAAATAAATCAATTTTTAAGTTTTCAATAAATTCTAATGAATTACCTGCGGTTTTTTGAATTTCCAATAATTCGCGTAACCATTCATTCGCATGAATTTGTGGACTTTTATCCGAGTCTTTGGTTTTATATAACCAATGCGCCGCAATGCCTGATTCAGACAAGCGGTGCATCTCGTAAGTTTTGATTTGAATTTCAATCGGAACACCATAAGGACTGCCCACTGTCGTATGCAAACCTTGATAGCCATTGGTTTTAGGCAGGGCAATATAATCTTTAAATCGCCCAGGAATGGGTTTATACAGATTATGCACCACCCCTAAAATTCGATAACAATTGTCCATGTCGTGGCAAAAAATCCGAAACGCATACACATCAAATACATCTTTAAAGGAAATTTTTTTGCGCAACATTTTTTGATAAATGCTCGGAATATTTTTTTCGCGCCCAACCACTTCACCAATAATAGTGGCATCTTTTAAACGTTGTTTAATGGAGTTTTCAATCGTATTGACAATTTCCCGCCGATTGCCACGCGACTTTTTAATCGCTGCGTTAAGCACTCGATAGCGAGCAGGATACATCGCTTGAAAACTGAGTAACTCTAACCGATGGCGAATATCATTCATTCCTAACCGATTGGCAATCGGAACGTAAATGTCGATAGTTTCTTTGGCAATTCGGCGTTTTGAATGACTTGGCATGGCATCTAAGGTTTGCATATTGTGCAGCCTGTCAGCCAATTTGACCATAATCACCCGCAAGTCAACCGCCATTGCCATGAACATTTTACGAATATTTTCGGCTTGGGTTTCGGCTTGGGATTTATCACGAATTTTCGATAATTTGGTCACGCCATCAACCAATTCAGCCACTTCATTATCAAATTCTGCCGCTAAAGCTTGTTTAGTAACGGGGGTGTCTTCAATGACATCATGCAAAATCGCCGCCATAATCCCTTTAACATCCATTCGCATTTCAGCAAGGCTAATAGCAACTAAGATAGGATGGCAAATATACGCTTCGCCACTTTTGCGAAACTGACCTTCGTGTGCTTTTGCGCCGTAGTGATAAGCCCGGCTAACCTCATCAATTTGCTCTTGCATTAAATAGTCGCTCAAAACCGCCTGCAAACGATTGATGAGTTTGTCTTGCGGGCGTTCTATTTCAGGTTCTGCGACTATATCTAACATAAATTATATAGGGTGATTAAAATTTGAAACTGTGGTTATTTGAATGCAGTTGCTCGATATTTTCAGGCGTAACATAACCTGCGGCAATCTCGCGCAATGCAACAACCGTGTCTTTATCTTTGCCGCGCTTTACAAACTCATCGGCACCCGATTGTAATTGCCGCGCTCTTTGACTGGCTAACAACACTAATTTAAAACGGTTTTCTACGTTTTCCAGACAATCTTCAATCGTAACTCTTGCCATTTTCATTCCTTAAGGGTAAAAAAGAGAATCTGCTACACAGACCCGATAAAACTGTTGATACAACATCATAAACGAAGGGGCGGTATTATAACCGCTTTCAGTTGCATTAGATAAAATTCAGTACGGTGGCTTTTATAATAACTGCCAACGTTCATTTATTAAGCCTTCCAAAGGGTGATATTGAATTTTATACGCCATTTTTGCGCATTGTTGAATTAAAAAACCCAAATACAAATACGGCAAACCGCGTTTTTTTGCCTCATTTATCTGCCACAACACCGCATAAACCCCCAAACTGTAGGAAGAAAATTCGGGTTCAAAAAAAGTGTACACCGCAGACAAGCCTTGTTCTAAACAATCGACCACCGCTAATGCCGCTAATTGGTCTGCAATAAAAAATTCCACAAATTGGGTATGACACCAATGGCTACTTAAAAAATGAATATAATCATCGGCACTGGAATGAACCATTTGTCCGTCGGCGTGGCGTTGCTGTTGATAGCGTAAATACATCGCATAATGGTGCGAATCAAATTCAGCAGGCTTGATGACAACGCGCGTGGCACGATTTTTTTCTGCACACCGTTTTTGCGCCCGATTCGGCTTAAAGTCATTGACTGCCAAGCGGGTTGGAATACATTGTAAACAATGTGGACAGTGAGGGCGATACACTTCATTGCCGCTGCGCCGAAAACCATGTTGAATTAATTGCGAGTAATTAGCCGTAGTTAATTCAAACAACGGATTCACAAAGGCAGATTGCGCTTGTTGTTCAGGTAAGTAGCTGCATGAATGCGGGGCGGAAATAAGCAGCGGAACGGAAGTCATTGGAGTTGCCATGCTTTTATATCAACTTTGCTGTCGCAATAACGGTCTAAATACTTAACAAAATCGGGGCGTGGTATTTCTATCGCCCCTAAACTTTCTAAATGCTTAGTATAAACTTGGCAATCAATCAGTTGATAGCCCCAGTGGCTTAAATGCGTCACTAAATGGGCAAACGCCACTTTTGAAGCATCGGTTTTACGATGAAACATCGATTCCCCAAAAAATACCTGCCCCATTGCAATCCCATAGAGACCACCGACTAATTCCCCTTCAAACCAAGCCTCGGCTGAATGGGCGATGCCTTGTTGATGTAACTGCGTATAAGCCTGTTTAATCCCATCGGTAATCCAGGTGCCGTTACTGTCTGTGCGTGGTTGCGAACACGCATCAATTACTTGACTAAACGCACTGTCTATTTTGAAGCTAAAGCGTTCAGAACGCAGGGTTTTTGCTAACCGGCGTGAAATACGCAATTGTGCAGGGAATAGAACAAAGCGTGGGTTGGGTGACCACCATAAAATCGGGTCATCAGAATTAAACCAAGGAAAAATTCCCTGCCGATACGCATTTAAAATTCGGAGTGGTGACAAGCAGCCGCCTACTGCCAACAAACCATCAGGCTCTGTTAAAGCCAAGTCAGTGGATGGAAAAGGCTGGCTAGGGTGATAGGGGTTAAGAACAGTGATTTTCATAGTTTAAGTTAATTTTAGAGCCGAATCTGCTCACCAATTTCAATGACCCTGTGTGGCGGAATATTAAAAAAGGTGACAGGGCTGCTGGCATTGCGAAATAAAAAGGTAAAAATTTGGACTTGCCATCCTGACATTCCCAAGTCTTTGGCTAATAAGGTTTCACGTCCTAAAAAGAAAGAAGTGCTATTGGCATCATAGTCAAAGGCTAAATATTTTTCTGCCACTTCTAACATTCGTTTCACGTTGGGATGTTGATGAAAACCATAACAAATCGTCATTTGATAACAATTTTGTGCCAGCATTTTAATTTCAATGCGTTTTAATTCATCTTTAATAAAAGGCACATCTTTAACCCGCCCTGTTAGAAAAATAATCCGCTCATGGACAACTTTATTGTGACGCAAATTATTAATTAAGGCAGCAGGCGCACCTTCTTTGGGATTTGATGTCATATAAATCGCTGTTCCTGCAACACGCACTGGGATTATTTCAAGATTATCAATCACTAAAGGCTGTTGATTGGCAAGTTTATTAGCAAAGGATTCAATGGAAAAATGACTTCTGATTTTTTGATGCAAATTCGTATAACCTGTTTTCCAAGTTATCATGAGAATAAAAATAAGTTCTGCAAGTAATAAAGAAAACCAACCGCCTGCGGGAATTTTTTCTAAGTTAGCACAAAAAAATGTCAGGTCGATAATGAAAAAGAGTGACAAAAAACTAATACTTTTTATCCAGCTCCATCGCCATTGATAGCGTATCACGACTAACGCTAAAATAGTTGTAATGACCATTGTGCCAGTTACTGCAATACCATACGCGCCTGCTAAGGCAGAAGAGGATTTAAAGCCAATAATTAAAATCAATACCGCTAGCATAATGCTCCAGTTAATAACAGGAATGTAAATTTGTCCTTCCAGTCGTGAGGTGTAAATAGAGCGCAGTCTAGGTAAATAGCCCAGTTGAATGGCTTGGTGCGTCATTGAAAAAGCCCCAGAAATGACTGATTGTGAGGCAATCACGGTTGCACAGGTTGCTAAAAACACCAAAGGATATAATGCCCAATGAGGGGCTAGTAAATAAAAGGGATTTTCAATTGCAGCGTGGTTATGCAAAATCAAAGCACCTTGTCCAAAGTAATTTAACACCAAGGCAGGCAGTACCAAACTAAACCAAGCCAATTGAATCGGCTTTCTACCAAAGTGTCCCATATCGGCGTACAAAGCTTCAGCACCTGTTAAAACTAACACAACGGCGGCTAAAGACAGAAAGGTAGTGAAAAAATGTTCCAGTAAAAAATCTACCGCATAACTAGGATTAATGGCATATAAAACAGTGGGATATTTAATAATGTTATCAATGCCTAACCCAATTAAAGTTAAAAACCAAAGGCTCATAATTGGGCCAAATAGGATGCCAACTTTTTCGGTGCCACGATGCTGAATTGCAAAAAGAGCGATTAAAATAACGATAGCTAAGGGGATAATTAAATCATTTAAGTCAAGGTATTGAGGGTATTTATTAGGGATAAGTTTTATTCCTTCGACCGCACTTAAGACTGAAATGGCAGGCGTTATCATGCTATCACCATAAAATAATGCCGTACCGAACAATCCCATTCCAACCAAAATAGCACGAATGCGATCACTGACAGGGGAACGCAAGGCTAAGGCTAATAATGCCATAATTCCCCCTTCACCATCATTATCAGCACGCATCATGAACAAGATGTATTTGAGTGAAACAATAATATTAAGCGTCCAAAAGACTAAAGATAAAACACCATAAATATTTTCTTTAGATGCTGGAATTGCGTGTGAACCGTGAAAAATTTCGCCCATGGCGTACAAAGGGCTTGTTCCTATATCACCATAAACGACACCTAATGCCCCTAACGCTAAAGGAAACAGGTTTTTATTGAGCGGAACACTAGGTTCGATTGTTGTATCTTGTATTTGCATAATGTTTAACAGATTACCATTTCGATGGTTGATAAGTTCAGATGACTAAATTTAATACTTAAAAATGAGAAAAATATTGTATGCTTTATTTACAAAAAGTGGTGGCACTAAAAACTATCCGCTTTTTAGGATATGTCTCTGAAGATATTCGTTTTACTCGTTAAAACTTTTACTCAACTGTAAAAATATGTTCAAATGTCGTGTTTGCTAGCATAATTTTAGCATTTCTTTCGATAATAATAATTAAATCACCAGAGGAAAATAAAATGACTGATTCTGAAAAACCTACCCCTGAAGCGTCTAATTCTTCAGTCGATGAGGCAAAAAAAACAGCCACAAATTTAGTGAGTACTGCTTTAGACTTAAAACAAAACAATCCTAAGTTGTTTTTTGGCGCGATAGGTGCTGTTGTTGTACTGTTACTTGCCATGACAATGAGCGGGGGTTCTGATGAAATTTTAGCCACGCAAGGCATAAAAAATCATGTTGTGGGACAAAATTATGTTTTGCGCGGGGCAAATAGCTCCGATGCTAACGGTAGAGTTCGTATTGTTGCAGTTCCTGGGTCGGTTGCTGCGTTTGATGACAGTGAAGAAGACCCTAAAGAACAAGCGTGCAATCATTTAGCTCCTGAAACACAAGTCAAAGCACTGGGGTTTCAAGATTTTGCAGGCAAAAAGAATGCGTTTGTTAATGTAGAGGTTTTATCGGGTAATTGTAAAGGCAAACGCGGTTGGGCTTTAGCGATTGATGTGCAGTAATTTTAAATTAGTTATTGACATTATTCTTAGATGGTCTATAATGTCCACATAGATTGCAAATGCGGGAATAGCTCAGTGGTAGAGCACAACCTTGCCAAGGTTGGGGTCGCGAGTTCGAGCCTCGTTTCCCGCTCCAAGTTTTCTAAAAGCCGCGACCTACGCGGCTTTTTTGTTTAACCTTCTATTTAGGCTGCGTAGCAAAATGGTTATGCAGTGGCCTGCAAAGCCATCTACGCCGGTTCGATTCCGGCCGCAGCCTCCATTCATTCTTTTATTTCCAGTTTTAAATTCTCATCTAACGCTTTATCAATATCAAACTCATTGCTGTTTTTCGGCACATTCCCGTCTAAAATCAAGTAATAACGTTGTGATAAATAGGCTTCACGCAAAAAATATATCTATCCAAAGCTGCCTCCGTTGCGACTTTTTCCAGAACTAGATTATTGGCGCGAATATCAACGACATTAAGCAGTCCTAAGCCAACCGAAATCAACGGCATTGGCACATAATTAACAGGATTCATTGCATTATCGGCAATTAGTCCCCCAAAACTGCGCGGAGAACCTGGGCCAAAAAAGGGTAGTACCCAATAAGGTCCACTAGGAATCCCCCAAACAGCGAGTGTTTGGTCAAAATCTTCTTTATGTTTAAGCAAATCAACTTCTGTTGCAATGTCAAACAATCCACCCAACCCTGCGGTACTATTTAACAAAAATCGGGCAGTATCCTCGCCTGTTTGTAAAAATTTTCCTTGTAATAAATCATTGAGAATCACTCCCACATCATCCATATTACTAAAAAAATTTGTTACGCCACGATGTGCTATTGATGGCATAAGCCATTCATAGCCTTCAGCAACAGGTTTCATAAAATAATTATCTAAATCATCATTGAAGGCAAGTACATCTCGATTCCAATTTTCCCAAGGGTCATCGGCAGAAGGCATTGCTGTTATGGTAGCGCAGCCATTTAATACAGTCACAAAACACAGTGTTTTTAAGAAGGTACTATTTTTCATTTTTATCCTCGCTAATTCCCTAATCATTTCATTCTAATGATAAACTAGTTAAAACTGTGCATAAAGCACCGTTCATCGACTTTCAACCCTTTTTGATAGCAAAACATGGAATCTAACTCGCATTTTCCCCTAGGTAATCGTTTTCGAGGTTATCTCCCCGTCATTATTGATATTGAAACCGCAGGTTTTAATGCTAAAAAAAACCCTTTGCTCGAAATTGCCGCGATTATTGTTGAGCCTGATAGTGAGGGGCAACTGACAATAACTGAAAGTCATGCCTGTCATATTATCCCTTTTAAAAGCTCAGAACTGGATGAGGCTGCCCTTAAATTTAATAAAATAGACCCCTATCACCCTTTTCGCTTTGCAATAGAAGAAAAAGACGCACTGCATAAGCTTTTTACCCCTATTAAAGCCGCCGTTAAGCGCAATCAATGCAGTCGGGCGATTTTAGTCGGACACAATCCTGCTTTTGATATTGGTTTTTTAAATGCGGCCATTGCAAGAACAGCGATTAAAAAAAGCCCTTTTCATCCTTTTAGCAGTTTTGATACAGCCACGTTAGGGGGATTAATTTACGGGCAAACCGTTTTAGCAAAAGTAGCCCAAGCAGCAGGTTTAGAATGGGATAATGAAAAAGCACATTCGGCGTTGTATGATGCAGAGCAAACGGCGCGTTTATTTTGTATGATGGTCAACCGCTGGAAATACTTAGAATCTTTAGCTTAAAACAAACTGATGTTTTTTTATTCACTGCCTCTTTTTTTTGCCCAAACTCAGTTTGGTAGTCCTTTTGAGTTATTTTTAATAACCCTGACGTTATTTATCGGACTGTTTATTAGCTCCCCACCTTATGCTGATGGGTATTTAACCACCCCACCCGCCATCAAGTCCTTGTATGACTACTTACTCTATACTTGGTACGGGCAACTGAGCTTGTCACAGGTGTTTTGGCCGTTTTTTTTATTGCTTAACCTAGGCATTTTTAGCGCGGATTACAGTGCAAAAGAAGGCTGGATTTCGATATCAAGCTGGGATGATGCGCATTTTATGTTTTTCATTCCCAGCTTTTTTTGGGCTATCGCTGTTTGGCGTAGCAGTGAAAATACCCAAACCCGAACGGGAGCAGCTTATGCGCGACTCATAACAATCGCTGTTTTTTTTGAATACGCGCTAAAACTGCTCATCCGCTATCAATATCCACGCATTTTTTTCAACTGCCAAGAAAGTTTGATTGATTATGTTTCTTGTTTTTAGCCCATCAATGAATCGTTGCACTATTTGGCATTACTTCCTCATAAATACTATCAAACAGTCGCGTTACTAAAAACAATAAATTATAAGTAATCCCGCCCGCCTCTTGTCGCGCTTTACTTTTTCCTGCAACATCCTCAATGACTAAGCCTAAATATTCCAATAATTCAATTTGCGCGTTATTTTGCAAATCAATCTGTCCTTGGGCGTTTACTTGAGTTTGTTGTTTGACCTCTTCTTCCATCTGCGCCATTTTCGTATGCAGCCATTGTGGTGTCGCACTATTTGGCGGCAACTCGCCTAAAACTTGCGCATAAACGTAAATAATATCAAAGCACAAATCCATAAAAAGGTGCGCCATTTGTTTATTTTGCGATTCAATTGCCAGTGGCAAACCGACAAAAATCATTTGTTGTATCGCAGGTTGTTGTTGATTAAAGCGTTCTAAGATACTTTGCGCCTGTTAGATTCTCATTTATAAATTTTCACTGTTGTCTAGTAGGGCTGGTCATCATATAACAAGCGAATTTGAATACCAAATCTTTGCCATTTTTTCAGCAGTAAAATACAACCAAAACACTTCTTTAAACCTATTTTTCAAAGGGACTGTTGTAAAAAACAAGATTTAGTTGTTTTTTAGCAGCAATTGTTGCGGATTGTAAAATATAATTTAATCCTTTTTTAAAGTATTGCTTTAGAGACACCTAACCGTGTAATGCCCTATAGACTAAGAGAAGTAAGCACTGCTAAACCTTGGAAAATCAACTATTACTCTATTTAGCATTCATTTGTCGCTATTTGTTGACAAGACTTTTAGCGGAAAAAATTAGGCAGGGGATAAAATTATTTTGCTGATAGTCTTTCTTCATTCGTAGAACTGAATCTATAATAAGTCGTGATTCCACAATTTTTTATTTAACCCTTATACACATAGGATATTTACATGGCAGCTAAAGAAATTATCGCAACAGGTTTATTGAGTTTGGCTTTGTTAGCAGGCTGTGATAACAGTTCAAGTGAAGCACCTGCAACAGACGCAGCTCCAGCAGCTCCAGCAGCAGAAGCGGCTCCAGCAGCAGAAGCAGCTCCAGCAGCAGAAGCGGCTCCAGCAGCAGACGCAGCTCCAGCAGCAGACGCAGCACCAGCGGCAGATGCAGCACCAGCAGCAGATGCAGCACCAGCAGCGGCTCCAGCAGATGCAGCGGCTCCAGCAGATGCAGCACCAGCAGCGGCTCCAGCAGATGCAGCGGCTCCAGCAGAAGCGGCTCCAGCAGATGCAGCAGCTCCAGCTCCAGCTCCAGCACAGTAATTTAAAATTAGCTCGAAATTTTTCGAGCCAAATTAGAAGAACTGAAAAAGTCGGTATCTCTCTCGAGACTACCGACTTTTTTATGCCTGTTATTTAGTCCAAGTATCACGCAAAGTGACTGTCCGATTGAAAACTAATTTTTCGCAGTTGCTATCTTCATCAAGACAAAAATATCCCGTGCGTTCAAATTGAAAACCGTCTCCAACCTGTGCAGTTGCAAGACTGGCTTCCACACGACAGTCATCTAAAATTTCTAAGGAATCTGGATTTAATGCCGCTAAAAAGTTTTCTTCACTGTCAGGATGAGGTAAACAAAACAAACGATCGTATAAACGCAATTGGGCAGGCAGTGAATCAGCAACTGCCACCCAATGAATCACCCCGCTGACTTTACGCCCCTCTGGATTTTTCCCCAGCGTATTGGGGTCATAACTGCAACGCAGCTCGCTAATATTGCCTTCTTCATCTTGAATGACTTGATTGCATTTAATCACATAACTTCCGCGCAATCGCACTTCGCCTCCTTCGATTAACCGTTTGAATTTAGGCGGCGGGATTAAAGCAAAGTCATCGGCTTCGATAAAAATTTCTTTAGCAAAATTCACTTGCCGTGAGCCTAATTCAGGCTTTTGTGGATGACAAGGAATGTGTAATTGTTCAACTAAATCAGCAGGATAATTTTCAATCACCACCCGCAGCGGTTTTAACACTGCCATTGCACGCGGTGCATTTTCATTTAAATCTTCCCGAATGCAATTTTCCAACACCGCCATTTCAATCCACGCATCTTTCTTAGTGACACCAATACGTTCACAAAAGTCGCGAATTGCCGCAGGGGTCACACCCGCTCGCCGCAAACCTGCCAAGGTTGGCATTCGTGGGTCGTCCCAGCCATTAACATGATTTTCCGTTACTAATTGGGCTAATTTACGTTTGCTCACAATCGTGTATTCCAATTGCAAGCGAGCAAATTCAGTTTGTTGCGGATGCGTAGGTGTTTGTAATTTATCCAATACCCAGTCATACAGCGGGCGATGGTCTTCAAATTCTAAGGTACACAAGGAATGGGTAATTCCTTCCAATGCGTCCGAAATACAATGGGTGTAGTCGTACATCGGATAAATACACCACGCATCCCCCGTGCGTTGATGATGGACATGGCGAATCCGATAAATAATCGGGTCACGCATATTCACATTCGGTGATGCCATATCAATTTTGGCGCGTAACACATATTGCCCATCAGTAAATTCACCTGCGCGCATTCGGGCGAATAAATCTAAACTTTCTGCAACAGGACGATGACGATTCGGGCTGTCTTTGCCCGCTTCAGTTAATGTGCCACGATACAAGCGCATTTGTTCGGCGGTTAAGTCATCAATATAAGCATCCCCTTGTTCAATGAGCTGCACGGCATACTGATAAAGTTGCTCAAAATAATCGGAAGCGTGAAATTTATTCGTCCAAGCAAAACCTAGCCATGAAACATCGGTTTCAATGGACTGCATAAATTCAAGGCTTTCTTTTTCAGGATTGGTATCATCAAAACGTAAATTGCAAGTGCCGTTATTTTCCAGTGCGATACCAAAGTTTAAACAAATCGATTTGGCATGACCGATATGCAGATAGCCATTGGGTTCTGGGGGAAAGCGCGTGGCGACTTTACCGTGGTGTTTATTTTCTTGTACATCGGCGGCAACCATTTGCCGAATAAAATTTGCAGTAAGTTGTGGTTCAGCGTTTGACATAACAGTTATACCAGAGAGGGTTTAAAAAAAATCCCCCTTGAGGCGGGGGATAGACAATACTTTTTTAGGCAACATCACGCAGATTACAGTTTGTGATACCCCGTTTCTTCGTGTAGCACAATATCCAAGCCTTCTTGTTCTTCATCGCTGGTAACGCGCAAACCAATGGTTTTTTCAAGAGCTTTTAAAATCAGAAAGCTAAACAATCCGCTCCAAATAAGTGTAACGGTCACGGCTAAGGTTTGCACACCCACTTGTTCTAAAATGGAAACGCCTTGGTCGAGTCCTAATCCACCTAGGCTTTTTGCTGAAAAAACACCCGTTAATAAAGAACCGATAATGCCACCAACTCCGTGAACAGGAAACACATCCAGCGAATCATCTATCACTAAGACACGTTTTATATATTGGGTGGCATGAAAACACACCGCGCCTGCCACGATGCCAATCACTAAGCCACCCAATGGGCCAACATAGCCAGAGGCGGGGGTAATGGTTCCTAAACCTGCCACCATTCCTGTAACAATCCCTAAAACACTGGGACGGTTAAAACGTTTCCATTCAATAATCATCCAGGTTAATGAGCCAGCAGCAGCGGCAATATGGGTGACTAAAATCGCCATGCCCGCATTGCCATCGGCTTTTAAGGCACTGCCGCCATTAAAGCCAAACCAGCCTACCCAAAGCATTCCTGCCCCTGTGACCACCATCGTCATATTGTGCGGTGGCATGGCGGTAGTTGGAAAACCTTTTCGATGTCCAAGAACAAGCGCGGCGACTAACGCGGCTATGCCAGCATTAACATGAATCACGATGCCGCCTGCAAAATCACGCACGCCGAGTTCAGATAACCAGCCGCCGCCCCAAATCCAGTGGCATATTGGCAGATACACGAAAATTAACCATAGCCCACTAAACCAGAGCATCGCAGAAAATTTCATTCTTTCGGCAAAAGCGCCGACAATTAAGGCGGGGGTAATAATGGCAAAGGTCATTTGAAACATAAAATAAACCGTTTCAGGAATGTCGCCGACAAGCTTATTAACCCCTAAATCAGGGAGAAACGCTTTTGATAATCCGCCTATTAGAGGTTGAAAAGTGCCGCCATCGGCAAAAACAAGACTATATGCCCCTGCTAGCCAGAGAAGAGAGACAATGCAAGTGATTGAAAAGCATTGCATTAAAACAGATAATACGTTTTTACTGCGTACCAAACCACCATAAAATAACGACAAACCGGGCAAGGTCATAAATAACACGAGTGCCGTTGAAGTCAGTATCCACGCGGTGTTGCCTGTATTTAACTCAGCCGCACCTGCTACTGAGGGCAATAGCAAACAGAGACTGGTTAGTTTTTTATTAAAAGTAATCATGACACATTATTCCTAAACGGCTCAAATAGCGTCTTCGCCTGTTTCGCCTGTTCTGATTCGGATAACTTGCTCTAAGTCAGAAATAAAAATTTTGCCATCACCAATTTTGCCCGTATTTGCGGCTTTGACAATGGTTTCTACCGCTAAATCCACAATAGTGTCAGCAACAGCAATTTCCAGTTTTACTTTGGGTAAAAAATCGACCACATATTCTGCACCGCGATACAGTTCGGTATGCCCTTTTTGACGTCCAAATCCTTTGACCTCGGTTGCAGTCACCCCTGCAACCCCAATTTCAGATAAGGCTTCTCTGACATCATCCATTTTAAAGGGTTTAATAATAGCAGTAATTAATTTCATCTTATTCTCTCTATTTGAAGGGGGTAAAGTAACAAGCCCACAGGCTACACGCACTAATCATAGTGAATTATCAAGCAACATACAATTAACCTTCTTTAGCGAATCTTGGTTTTTGTAACGGCTGCTGTAAAAACTGTACCAGCCGCTGCTCTAGCCAATACACGGGTTTAAAGGGATTATGACCTGCAATAAAACCAACATGACCTCCGTGTGGGGTTATTTCTAACTGCACATAGTTTGATAATTCAACCCTATCAGGAATGACCGCAGCCGTCATAAACGGGTCATCAAGGGCTTGAATTAATAAGGTCGGCACGGCAATGGATTTTAAAAATTGCCGTGAGCTGGCGCGTTGATAATAATCCTTGGCACTTTGAAAACCGTGTAATTTGGCAACTACCCGCTCATCGTATTGCCAAAAAGAATCAATCTTGGACAAATCGCCTAATTCTTTTAAGCGTGCCGCTTGTTCTGTTTGTCCAATCCGTTCTAAATGCTGCTGTTTGTTCTGAATATAGACTTTCAGTTCAGTAAGTAGGCGATTGCGATAAATCATCGAAAAACCTTTATCTAATTTACTGGCGCACTGCCCTAATACCAGCGGCGTTGAAACAGCGGCGGCGGCAAATAAATTAACACTTTTTTGTTGTTCCCCCAGCCATTTTAATAACACATTCGCACCCAAGGAAAAACCAATCGCTGCAATAGGCGTATCGGGTTCACGTTGCCGCACTGTTTGATATAAAAAATCAATGTCCTCGGTATCCCCTGAATGATAACAACGCGCGAGGTGATTGCTTTCCCCGCTACAGCCACGAAAATTTAGTGCCACTGACCTAAACCCGTTGGCGGATAATTGTTGTTGCAAACCTTGAATATAAAGCGATTGAGAGCTGCCTGTGAGTCCATGTAATAACATAACCAGCGGTTGATGGGCTTGCCCGTACCAGTCTAAATCAATAAAGTCGTTATCAGGCGTGGTCAAACGTTCACGAACACAATGAAGCGGTTTTAATCGGCGCAATAAGGCAGGATAAAGAGTCTGTAAATGCGGGTTTTTTAACCACCATGCGGCTTTAAAGGTGGTTTCAAGCAATTGAGCGGGCAATTTTTATCACTCACAAAGACGAAAACTTAACTATACCATTAGATTAAGCAAAGTTTATAATGTTTGCCTCACTCAATAACGCTAATTAAAAACCTAATGTCATCCTTTATTGGACATTCTTTAATCGGTTCGGCTCTATTTGCCAGACAACATCCTATTAATTCGCGCCACCATGTAATCCTCTGTTTATTCGTGACAGGATTAGCCCTAAGCCCTGATGTTGATTATCTTTTGCGCTGGTTATTACACATCCGATTAGAGCCACGCTATACCCACTCTCTGGCTTATTGTCTGAGCGTTAGCCTAATGGCATGGGGATTAAAAGCAACGTTTGCACGTCGATTACTGGGTGTTCTCTCTACACCACTGCTGTTTTTAGCTCCGCTCTCTCATTTGGGGTTAGATTTAATGGTCGGTGTTTATCCTATGCCGCTATTTTTTCCATTTACAAAGAACACTGTCGTATTAGCTTTTGGCGTTTTACCCAGTGCAGGAAAAATACACTTGAGCAATTATTATTTCTGGCGCAATTTAGTCATAGAAATGGGAATTTTACTGCCTCTCACTCTTTTTTTCGTACCGCGCTGGAAAGCAACCGTATTGGCTGCTTCACGTTGGCGACAAGGGGTGGTTTTTGTAATATTTTTAAGCTTTGCCATCATAGGCTGTAATTTAACAAGGTAATGATATGACACAAGCCAAAGAAGTAGACGTATTATGTGTAGGTCACGCCTGTTATGACCTGTTATTTTCTGTCCCTGAACATCCGCAAGAAAATGAAAAAATTTTTGCCACAGATTTAACCGAATGTGGCGGCGGCCCTGCGGCAAATGCGGCGGTGGCTGTCTCATTACTCGGAATGAAAGCAGCCTTTGCAGGGCAATTAGGGCAAGATACTTACGGTGATAAACATTATCAAGAATTTTTAAACTATAGCGTTTGTACTGATTTAATTCAGCGTACCGCGAAAGCAACGCCATTATCAACGGTGTTGGTAAAACCTAATGGTAATCGCGCCTTAATTAATTACAAAGGCGATACCCAACCTTTAGCCGCAGAAGCCATTGATTTTTCTCAGCTTGCGCCTAAAGTGATTTTATTTGATGGTCATGAGCCTTATCTGTCCATGCCATTAGCCCTACAAGCGCGGCAAGCAGGGATTCCTACGGTGTTAGATGCAGGTTCATTGCACGATGGCACGATGGCATTAATCGGACAGGTCGATTATGTGGTTTGTTCAGAAAAATTTGGGCAACAGTTTACAGGCGATGCTAAAAAAACCTTAGCCCGCTTGGGACGAGTTGCACCTGTCGTGGTGATTACCTTGGGTGAACAAGGATTAATTTGGCAATACGGTGGTCATCAAGGGGCGATGCCTGCTTTTGCGGTCAAAGCCATTGACAGCACAGGTGCGGGGGATGCGTTTCACGGCGCGTTTGCGGCAGGATTAGCCGCACAGATGGATTGGCTCGCGTTACTGCGCTATGCCAGTGCTGCTGGGGCTTATTGCTGCACTAAAAAGGGAGCGCGGTTAGGACTGCCCAGCCAAGCGGATTTAGACAGTTTATTGCAACCTTTAACCTAAACAGGCAATCTTTTATGGAAGTTATCCCGTTAAAATACGGCGTGATGTTTAAACGCGCCTTTAGTGACCCCGAAATTTTTACCCAATTTGTCAGTGATATTTTGGATTTAGAAATTAGCATCGACAAAGTACATACTGAATATGAATATCCTGAGCCGATTGGCTTTGTACGCAGTCGTTATGATTTATTTGCCGAAGATGTCGAGCGGCGAATTATTGTTGAAATTCAGCAAGTTAAAGAAGGCGATTTTTTTGACCGTTTTTTGTATTATCATTTAATCAGCATGGTTGAACAAGTGGGCGGTTATCAAAAATATGGCTTTGACCGTGCTGTTTATACGATTGTGGTTTTAACCAGTTTGCCGCGCGATGGCAGTGTCAATTTTAGTTGTGCCATCAGTGATATGAATCCTGTTAATGAACACGGCGAAACTTTAGCTGTTTATCCACATCGCTTATTATTTTTATGTCCCCGTCAAGCCAATGACAAAACCCCGCCGAAAATTAAAAAATGGCTCGATTTTATTGCCGATTCGTTAGATGGACAAATGAATGTAGCGGATTATCAAGATGGGGCATGGCAAAAAATAATTGCCGCAATTGAAAAACGAACCATTGACCCTGCGTTGTTATCTGAAATTAAAGATGATATGGCGTGGCAAGAGGTGACTCAGCGTTTTGAAGCTGAAGGGCGGCAAGCAGGGTGGGAAGAGGGACGTGAAGAAGGGCGTGAACAAGGTTTGCTGGAGGGGATAGAAAAAGGGCGACAACAAATACAGCAACAAGCGGTGCAGAACGCTCGAAAATTAGGGCTGGACGCGCAGGCGATAGCACAATTAACAGGCTTAAGTTTGGCTGACATTGCAGCGATTAAAGAGTAAATAAAATCCACCCCAACCCTCCTTTATCAAAGGAGGGCGTTTTTTTTGTAAAGCGGTAGATTATTCAGCTAACAATTCTAATTCATCCCACCGCTGATAGGTTTTTTGTAACGTTTCATCCACCGTATGTAGTTGGGCTAGTATTGCTGCCGTTTTTTCACTGGACTGCTGATAAAAAGCAGGGTCGCTGATTTGCTTAGTCAACGCTGCTTGTTGATTTTCTAATTCAGCAATCTCATCAGGCAACTGCTCTAACTCTTTCTGCTCTTTATAACTGCGCTTTCTTTTATTAACGGTTGGCAGAATTGTTTCGGCTTTTTTTACAACCGCTGTCGCTTTTTTCTCAATGACCGCGTGAGCTTTCAATTGTTCGCTGTAAGCTAACCAATCGCTGTAGCCGCCAACAAATTCGCTGATTTTTCCTTCCCCTTCCAGTACAAAAACGCTGGTTACAACGTTATCTAAAAAAGCGCGGTCGTGACTGACAATCAATAATGTGCCTGAAAACTCAATCAGTTTTTCTTCCAAAAGTTCCAAAGTTTCCAAATCTAAATCATTGGTTGGTTCATCCATGATAATAATATTGGCAGGACGGGTGAACAAACGGGCTAATAATAAACGACTTTTTTCCCCGCCTGACAGACTTTTTATCGGGGAACGCGCCCGCGCAGGACTGAATAAAAAATCCCCTAAATAAGACATCACATGACGTTTATTGCCCGCAATCTCGACAAAATCATTGCCATCGGCAATCGCATCGGCAACGGTCATTTCA
>JAIFMS010000093.1 GCA_020048335.1 Methylococcaceae bacterium
TGCGTTTGGAAAATCCTGCCGCATTTAAAGCCGCAAGCAATTTAGAGGAGATAGCAATTATGTTAGAAGAATGTGTAGATTCTTGGGTAACCCAATGGCGGAATGATGGAATTTTTCAAGGCAGACAAGAAGGTTTGCAAAAAGGTTTGCAAGAAGGCAGACAAGAAGGCAGGCAAGAAGGCAGACAAGAAGGCAGACAAGAAGGCAGACAAGAAGGCAGACAAGAAGGCAGACAAGAAGGCAGGCAAGAAGGCAGGCAAGAAGGCGAAGTTTTAGTGCTGAAAAAATTATTGCGCAAGCGGTTTGGGGAGTTGCCTAGCTGGGTGGACGATATGCTGAGGAAGGCGTGTGCGGATGAATTGGAGTTTTGGGTGGAGGCGATATTAGACGCGAAAACTTTGGACGATGTGTTTTTGCCGAGATAAATTAAATCGCCTCACCTTCTTTAAAAAAGGGGAAAAATTAACCTTTGTTGATTGCGCTTGTCCTTGATAAACTATAACGCATTAATTTCTTTAAGAAAAACAGCATGAGCGCAAATTCTGTCTTAAAACTTTAAATTTTCCCCCCCCTAACTTCCCCTTTTGGTAAAGGGGACTCAAATCTCTATTTATAACAACGCCTTCATTGCCGCGCCTAGCAAGGTGGGAGAATTAACCACTTCCACTCCAGCCGCTTGCAGAGCCGCGATTTTACCTGCGGCAGTGCCTTTTCCGCCTGTAATAATCGCCCCTGCATGACCCATCCGTTTTCCTGCGGGAGCGGTTTGCCCTGCGATATAGCTGACCACAGGTTTAGTCACATGGGCTTTAATATAATCGGCTGCCTCTTCTTCTTCTGTGCCACCAATTTCGCCCACCATCACAATGCCTTGGGTGTGTTCATCGGCTTGAAAACGAGTTAACACATCGATAAAACTCATCCCATGAATTGGGTCGCCACCAATCCCCACGCAAGTGCTTTGCCCTAAACCTTCGCCAGTGGTTTGATTTACCGCTTCATACGTCAACGTGCCTGAGCGTGACACAATTCCCACCACCCCTTTTTGATGAATATACCCTGGCATAATGCCGATTTTGCATTCGTCTGGGGTGATAATTCCAGGGCAATTCGGGCCAATTAAAATCGCATCACTGCCTTGCAATGCCGCTTTGACACGCAACATTTGCAACACAGGAATCCCCTCAGTAATGCAAACAATCAGCTCTAATCCTGCGGCAATCGCTTCTAAAATCGCATCAGCGGCATAAAAAGGCGGTACATAAATCATCGTTGCCGTTGCTTTAGTTTGTTGAACCGCATCAAACACGGTATTAAACACGGGTAAACCACAATGCTGTTCACCGCCGCGTTGGGGCGTAACGCCGCCGACTAATTGTGTGCCATAGGCTAGGGCTTGTTCCGAATGAAATGTCCCTTGTTTGCCAGTGAAACCTTGGCAAATTACTTTTGTATCACGATTAATTAAAATACTCATGCGGCATTCCTCGCTAAATCAACCACCTGTGCGGCAGCCGTGGTTAAATCATCAGCGGCAAGTACCGCCATTTTTGAATCGCGCAATAAATCACGTCCTGCCTGCGCGTTTGTTCCTTCTAATCGCACTACAACTGGAATAGTGACATGAACTTGCGCGACGGCGGCTAAAATGCCTGCGGCAATTACATCACATTGCACGATTCCCCCAAAAATATTGACCAACACGGCTTTCACTTTCGGGTCTGCTACAATTAATTTAAACGCCTCTGCCACTTTTTCAACATTTGTACCACCACCGACATCTAAAAAGTTAGCGGGCAAACCCCCGTTTAACTTAATTAAATCCATTGTTGCCATTGCCAGTCCTGCGCCATTGACCATGCAGGCAATATTGCCATCTAAGGTAATGTAATTTAAGCCAAATTTTTGCGCGATATTTTCCTTTTCATCTTCTTGGCGCGGGTCTTTGAACGCCAAAAT
Organism: Methylococcaceae bacterium; assembly: GCA_020048335.1. GTDB lineage: Bacteria > Pseudomonadota > Gammaproteobacteria > Methylococcales > Methylomonadaceae > CAIQWF01. The sequence continues at coordinate 1,960 of JAIFMS010000093.1, forward strand.
ATCAGGGTGCAAAGCTAAGGCATTGTCATCAAAAACCATTTTCACATCCAAAGCAATCAGTTCGCCCTGTTGGGTTTCTACCAGAGGATTAATCTCAACTTGGCTGGCATCTTTATCCTTAAACAGCCGATACATTTTGCGCATAAGTTTTTCAAGCTGACCAATTTGCGGCATGGCTAATCCCAATGCAAAGCCAATGTGACGACATTGATAGCTTTGTAAACCCACTACAGGCTGAATGCTGACCGTGATAATTTTTTCAGGGCTTTTTGCGGCAACAGTTTCAATATCTATCCCGCCTGCTTGTGAAGCGACAAATAGCAAGCGTTGCGTGGCTCTATCAACCAATAAACTTAAATAAAATTCCCGCTGAATGGGGGAAGGCTGTTCAATTAATACGCTATCAATTGGCAAGCCCACACTGTCAGTCTGTGCGGTTGACAAGCGAGTGCCTAATAATTTTTCTGCAAATTCACCCACCGCTGCCACACTGGGTAAAAGTTGAACGCCGCCTGCTTTACCGCGCCCACCCGCATGAATTTGGGCTTTGACTACCCACGCTGCACCGCCTAAAGAATCAGCAATTGCCATTGCTTGTTGTTTTGAGGTTGCTACTTTACCCAGCGGAATGGGAATGCCAGCTTGCGCAAAAAGTTGTTTTGCTTGATATTCGTGAATATTCATAAAGTATGTTTCCCTATCTGTTGCAAATATAAAAAGTAATGATAGATAGATTATAGAAGGTTCGTTTCAATCAGTACCAGTCTAAGCGGTATAATTGTGCCTTTTATTCCTACTTATCACGATGAAACATCAAATTGACCCTAAAATAGATTGTGTGTTTAAAGCCTTACTAGGCGCGGAAGAAAATCGCAATTTATTGATTCATTTTCTTAACGCCCTGTTAAAGGCTGAATTACCGCAGCCTATTACGCAGGTTGAAATTCTTAACCCTTATAATGCCAAAGAGTTTGTTAGTGATAAACTCAGCATCGTGGATATAAAAGCGCGTGATGATAAACAACAGTTGTATCAAATTGAAATTCAACTGTTAAATTATCCCTCTCTGCCAGCGCGTATCCTTTACAATTGGGCAGATATTTACACACAGCAACTGCAAAGTGGGCAAGATTATGGCTTGCTCAAACCAACCTATACCATTTGGTTATTGGCAGAAAATGTGTTGAAAAATGATTCTGTCTATCTACACAACTATAAATTGCGCGATGAAAGTGGTGCGCAACTGCATGAACACGGTGGAATATGGTTGGTTGAGTTGAATAAATTTAATATTCCGGAGGTTGAAACAGAAGATCAGCGTTGGTTGAAATTTTTTAAAGACGGTGAAAGTTTGGATGATGCCGCACTCCCTAATTGGATGAATACGCTCGAAATGAGGCAAGCAATGACAACACTTCGTTTATTTTCAGAAAAAGAACGCCAGTATTTTCAATATCAGGCACGACAGGAGTATTTGCGTGAACAACGTGCCATTCAGCAAGCTTTAGATGACGGTATGTTGGCAATGCAAAATTTGTCACAATTAAAACAAACATTGGAAACAACTTCAGCAGCATTGTTGCAAGAACGGTTGGAAAAACAAAGTGCTGTGAAAAAAGCCGAACAAGTAGAAGCAGAACTTGCACAGTTGAAACAATTACTCGCCAGTAAACACTTAAATTAAAGAGGATAACAGATGATTGAAGCAGGCATTGTTGGTGGAACAGGTTATACAGGGGTTGAATTATTACGCATTTTGACTTTGCATCCGCAAGTCAACGTAACCGTTGTTACCTCGCGTGCGGATGAAGGTAAACGGGTGGATGCTCTCTATCCTAGTTTGCGTGGGGTGTGTAATTTAACTTTTGTCACACCTACGGTGGAAAACCTAGCCAGTTGTGATGTGGTGTTTTTTGCCACGCCAAACGGCACGGCGATGTTAATGGCAGAACAGCTATTGGCAAAAGGTATTAAAGTCATTGATTTATCGGCTGATTTTCGCTTACAAGACCCTTTGCAGTGGCAGCACTGGTATGGGATGGAACACGCCTGCCCTGAGATGATTAAACAAGCGGTGTATGGGCTGCCAGAAGTCAATCGCGCTGCCATTAAAGCCACCCGTTTATTAGCTTGCCCCGGTTGTTATCCCACCGCTGTGCAGCTAGGTTTTTTGCCGTTAATAGAACAGAATGCCGCTGATTTAAGCCATTTAATAGCTGATGTAAAATCAGGGGTAAGTGGGGCAGGACGGAAAGCCGAATTAGCCACGTTAATGAGTGAAACAGGCGAAAGTTTTAAAGCCTATGCGGTGGCAGGGCATCGGCATTTGCCTGAAATTACGCAAGGCTTAGAGGCGGTGGCAAAACAAACGGTTAATTTAACCTTTGTTCCTCATTTAACCCCGATGATACGCGGTATTCACGCTACCTTATATACACAGACCAGCCTTGATAGTGACGCTGTGCAGCATTTGTATGAACAACGCTATGCGCATGAAAGTTTTGTGGATGTGTTGCCATTAGGCTCAATGCCTGATACCCGCAACGTGCGTGGCAGCAATAAATGTCAAATCGCCCTGCACAAACCACAAGGTGGCAATACCTTGGTGATTTTGTCGGTGATTGATAATTTGGTCAAAGGCGCGGCAGGGCAAGCGGTGCAGGGGATGAATTTAATGTTTGGGTTTAATGAAACTTTGGGCTTAAAAACCATTGCCTTGTATCCTTAACTTGAATTTTATCCTGCTGTTGCAAAAAACTGGGGCTAAAAATCAAGGTATTTTTTGTCACAAGGATTGAGCAAGCAAAACTTTATCGTTAGAATACCCATTCATAAATCTAACAGAACTGACATATTATGCCTACCATTTTGATTTATAGCGGAAAATTTTGTCCTTACTGCACGATGGCAAAAAAACTTTTGGAAAAAAAAGGGCTGGTTTATACCGAGATAAATGTGGATGAAAATCCTGCTTTCAGGCAAGAAATGATGCAAAAAACCAAACGGCGTACCATTCCACAAATTTATATCGGTGAGCATCATGTCGGTGGCTTTGATGAGCTGTATGCTTTAGAAAAACGTGGTGAACTGGATGTATTATTGCAATAAAATGGTGCGAGTCTAGTGCGTGAATAACCTGAGTTTCGTTCAACATTTTATGCCATCGGCAATACAGAAAGGTCTCAAAATGAAGTAAAGATAAAACGTTGCTAGCCTAACGATAGGGTGATTGACCATGAGTAATTTTTGCAACCGAGATTTTTTAGCCCATTCTGTTGAATTAACGCAAATTCATGTCGATGATTTAAAAGTAGGGATGTATGTTTCGCAGTTAGACAGACCGTGGACAGAAACCAGTTTTTTGTTTCAAGGCTTTCTGTTAGAAAATCAAGCCGATATTCAAGCGGTACAAGACCAATGTGAGTTTGTGTTTATTGATGTCGTACGACAAAATGCGGCACAAACAGATACCTCGCGTGATACGCCGTATTCCAAAGGTTGGATAGAAATTCGCACCCCCCCTAAAAAGAAAGCTAGCTTTGTCGAAGAGGTCAATAACGCCAATCGGGTGCATGGACAAATCAGCACGTTGGTGAAAAGTTTTATGCAGGACATAGCCTTTGGCAAAAGCATCAGCGTTGAAGTGGCGAAAGAAGTGGTAGCAGAGTGTGTCAACAGCGTGGTGCAATCGCCTGATGCGATGATGTGGCTTACGCAATTAAAAAAGTCGGATGAATACACGGCGCAACATTCCATGAACGTGTGTATTTTTGCTATTTCACTGGGTAGACAATTGAATTTATCCATTGCAGAACTGAATAACGTTGGTTTATGTGGCTTGATGCACGATATGGGCAAGATGAGAGTTCCCTCTGAAGTGCTAAATAAGCCAGGACGCTTAACCCCTGAAGAACTGAAAATTATGAACAGCCATACAACACTGGGCTGGCAACTATTAATGTCCAGTCATGCTATGTATGGTGGGGCAATTGATGTGGCGTATATGCACCATGAACGGCTGGATGGTAAAGGCTATCCGCGTGGGCTGTCAGGTCATTTAATCACCCCTTATGCACGGATTGTGGCGATTGTCGATATGTATGATGCAATTACCAGCGACAGGGTTTATCAAAAAGGGCGCACCCATTTAGAAGCCATTAGCATTATGACTAAAGAAGGTGGCAGCCACTTGGATTTGAATTTAACGGTGAAATTTATTGAGTGTTTAGGCATTTATCCACCGGGTAATTTAGTGGAAATGTCCAATGGGGAAATTGCCATTGTGGTTGAAACAAACCAAGCGCAAAAAATCAAACCCAAGGTGGTTTTTTTATTAGATGAGGAAAAACAACCACAAGAAGAACAATTAATTGATTTAGCTGAAGTTTCCGTTGACAGGTATGGATTGCCTTATCGAATTAGGCGAATTGTGCGCCCCGAAGAGTTTGGCATTGACTTATACGCTTTTCGCAATAAATATTTTATTTAACCTGTTCTGTGTGGCTTTACTAATCTTGACTAAAATGCTAGGGATAGTCATACTTTAGATAAATTTTTGATAATTAGTTAAGGAGTGGGAAATGAGTCATACCGTTATTTTTTCTGACAGTGCGGCAACTAAAGTCAGCGCGTTGATTGCCGAAGAAGGCAACGATAATTTAAAGCTGCGGGTTTATGTTTCAGGCGGCGGTTGTTCAGGGTTTCAATACGGGTTTACCTTTGATGAAGAAGTGAATGAAGATGATACTTGCGTGGAAAAAGCAGGGGTAACTGTGTTAGTGGATTCAATGAGCATTCAATATTTAAACGGCGCGGAAATTGATTACAAGGAAGATTTATCAGGTGCGCAGTTTGTGATTCGCAATCCTAATGCCACGACAACTTGTGGCTGTGGTTCATCTTTTTCAGCCTAAAGAAAAAACCGTATCAACTTTGCTTGTCGTCTAAATAGAACTTTATCAGATTGATTTTTTTGATAAATTAAAGCAACCCTTAATCCCTCGTTAAAAAAGGGGAACGCTTTTAGCGCACCTCTTTTTTGCCGCTTCATTGACATCTTGCTGCTTGAATCAGAGGGATGTGGTATCTTTTAAAGAAATAACCGCTTTATTTTTAAACTTAAATTGAGGGATAAACGACCATGTATGAACATTTAGAAACGGCTAAATCGCCTGAAAACCTAAAGCGTATCGTGATAGACCCTGTTACGCGGGTGGAAGGGCATGGCAAAGTGACGCTCTTATTGGATGCACAAAACCACGTTCAACAGGCACGTTTGCATATCGTGGAATTTCGTGGCTTTGAACGTTTTATTCAAGGTCGCCCGTATTGGGAATTGCCTGTGCTTGTGCAGCGGTTGTGCGGGATTTGTCCTGTCAGTCATCATTTGGCTGCCGCTAAAGCGATTGACCAATTAGTCGGGATTGACCCTGAAAATTTACCACCCACCGCTGATAAATTACGCCGCTTAATGCACTTTGGACAAGTGTTGCAATCGCACGCGCTGCATTTTTTCCATCTTGCCAGCCCTGATTTATTATTCGGTTTTGATAGCGATGTGGCAAAACGCAATATTATTGCCGTATTGCAAGAACATACCGAAATTGGCTTGCAAGGGGTGAAGCTGCGCAAGTTTGGACAAGAAGTGATTAAAATGGTGTCAGGCAAACGGATTCACGGCACAAGTGCGATTGCAGGCGGAGTGAATAAATCGCTAACAAAAGAAGAGCGGGATTATTTATTAGCCGATATTGAGCAAATGATTACTTGGTCTGAAGAATCGGTGGCATTAATTGCGCGAGTTCATTGTTCCAATAAACCTTATCACGATGAATTTGCCACGATTAAATCCAGCTATATGGGCTTGGTCGGCAAAGACGGTAGTCTGGAGCTGTATCATGGCGCATTGCGGGCAAAAAATGAACACGGCGCAACGATTTTTGATCAGGTTGATTACTGCCACTATAACGATTATATCCACGAAGAAGTGCGTTCGTGGTCGTATATGAAGTTTCCTTATTTTTTATCCGAAGGCAAACAAAACGGCTGGTATCGGGTTGGGCCACTAGCGCGGATTAACGTGTGTGACTATATCAGCACGCCCAAAGCTGAAGCCGCGCGGCAACATTTAATGACCATGACCGATGAAAAAATGTTGCACAGCACCTTGGCTTATCATTGGGCGCGGTTGATTGAAATCTTACATTGTGCCGAAGCGATTAAAGACCTGTTGCATGACCCTGACATTATGGGCAGCGAGTTAGTGGCAACAGGGGAAAAACGTCGCTCAGGGATTGGTGTGATTGAAGCCCCGCGCGGTACGTTATTTCATCATTATGAAGTGGATGAAAATGATATTGTGACCAAAGCCAATTTAATTGTCTCCACCACCAGCAATAATCAGGCAATGAACGAATCCGTGCGGCAAGTAGCCGCCACTTATTTAGATGGCTTGGAAATTACCGAACCCTTATTAAATCATTTAGAAGTGGCAATTCGTGCCTATGACCCTTGTCTGTCTTGTGCAACCCACGCCTTGGGAAAAATGCCGATGGAAGTGGAATTAGTCAATCCGCAAGGGCAAGTGATTGGGCAAGTGTTTAAATCCAGCCAAGGGGCGATTGAAAAAACGTTATAAAAAACAGATTATGTTGACAAGGATGTCAACGCTTTTCATCTATAGGAAAAAACTGCAACGATTTCAAACCCAATTTGATTTTTCTTTCATCCTTATTTAAACCATATTCCAATGGTGATTTGACATTACTGTGGTTGAATTGAATTTTTACTAAACCATCATTATTCGTCAAAAACTTTTTTGGAATAATGAGTGATTTTCTTCCTTCCAATAAATAATCACCAAGCTTTTTATCATTAATCCATACTGTTGTTTTATCTTGAGTTTTATAAAGATTGTTTTCAATCGTCAATTGTAAATTATATGCCAATAAGTCAGTATCTAATTTAACATATAAAATACTTTCATTTTCTTTACTCCATACGCCCCAAGGCTCTATTGGATACCAGCCTTTCGCTAAAAAAATATCATCTTGCAGAGTATTGATTATATCGCTTTCTTGTTTTATAGGTAACGAATTAATGATTTCTTTCTTCAAAATATATTCATTAATACTTAAGCTATATTGGGTACTTTTTACATTTTTAAACCAATTCATTGCTGGAGATTTTTGAATTGTTTTAATTAATTTATTTGTTCGCGTATCTCGCGCTGTTGGTATTACATGATAATAGGAGTCAAAGCGGTATTGACGGTTAAAGCGACTGTCTTCTGGCTCACCCACTATTAAGATATTATTTTCTTTTAAATATTGCTTAATATCAATAACAAAAGTATTAAATAGGTCAGTATATTTGCCACGATAACAATCCTCATCTGCCACCACAGGCCAAGTTAACATAATATGAATTCCTTTGTTTTGTAACTTTTTGATTAACTGAATATTTTTTTTAAAAATATCAGAAATAATAAGCCCATTTTTTAAAAAATCAGCACCCTGGTAAAACTGTTGATTAAAAATATATTCATTGCAAACTAATGGCTCTTCATATTTTTTTGCGATGATAATACCTTTATGGTCTCCTCGTTCTTGATTTTCAAATTTATTGAGATAGTCAATAAATTGCAAATATTGGGTTTGAAACGTATTGGTGGTTGTAATGTGTGTTTTTTCAATACTTGCATGTATTACGCTTGAAAAGCGTGTTTCGGTTATTAAATCAAGTTTATCAAGAAAAGGAACCTCATGGTAATAAAAATTTAGCGGAATAAATAGATTGTCTAAAAAAAGAGTAGATGTTTTGATATTTGAAAAATAGTGTACCCATTCTATAGGTAATAAAATGACATCTCCCTTATGTGCGAATTTTTCCAGCCGATATAATTTTTCGCGCAAAGGGTATGAGCCATTATCGGCTAAATTAATTGTCAATAATCCCAATTCTTTTTCAAGCATATTACTATTAATACCATAGACAGAATTAGAGCCGCTATCAATAATCAAACGAGGACTATTGGTATAGCGCAATAAAAAATCTTTATAAGAGTGATTAATTAATTGATCTTTTGTAACAAAATAATTATAAGTTACAGGATAGGCTATAATAAAACCTAATAAACTTGTTATAAAAATAATTAAAAACCGCTTTGCTGAACTAACTTTATTCACTTTATTGCCTAGAAATTAAAATAGAGAAAAGGAGATTCTACCGCTTGAATTGACATAAAATGAAAAACAATAAGACTTAAGCTGACAAAAATGGCGTGAGATGTTTTAAATTCTTTTTTCGCGGCTATTTCCATCGAGTTTTGCATGGTTAAAACAATGATAAAACCAATACACAACCATAACCCTGTTTGTAAGGAAAACAAGAACTGTTTTTCGCTGCCAATAAATTCATAGAAGGGTAAGTGCAGGAGTGCATTTAAAAAGTCGGCACTGAGTTTTGATAAAGCAAATGATTCCGTATTAAACATGGCGTGAATAAGCGTCACTGCATCTTGCCAAGTTTTGGCACGGAAAAATACCCAAGCAAGATTGACAAAATTAAAGGTGATAAACCAGGCAAAAACAGCGGGCATTTTGAGATGAAAGTTATGCCAAATGCGTTGTATAACTAATGCCATGCCATGTAATAGCCCCCAAAATATAAAAGTCCAACCTGCCCCATGCCAAAAACCACCGATAATAAAGGTGATTAATAAATTACCATATAGGCGTATATCGCCTTTGCGATTGCCGCCTAAAGGAATATAAATATAATCGCGTAAAAAATTAGACAAAGTAATATGCCAACATCGCCAAAACACTTGAATATTTAAGGCTTTGTAAGGGGAATTAAAATTTAACGGTAATTTTATATTAAATAATAAGGCACTGCCAATTGCCATATCGGTATAACCACTAAAATCAAAATAGAGCTGGAATGTATAAGACAAGGACGTTGCCCAAGCTTCTATTAAGCTCAGTTGTGCGGTTGCATTAAAACCGATATTTGCCCAGCCTGCAAAAGTATCTGCCAGCACGGTTTTTTTAAATAGCCCCATTGCAAAAATAAAAATTCCTAATGCCAGATTATCATATTGTTTAATTAAGTTTCTTTTTGAGGCAAATTGCGGCATGATTTGCGCATGATGCACGATAGGGCCTGCAATTAATTGCGGAAAAAATGACACAAAGAGGATGTAATTAAAAAAATCGTATTCTTTTGTTGTGCCACGATAGGAATCGACTAAATAGGCAATTTTTTGAAAGGTAATAAACGAAATACCTAAAGGTAAAGCAAGATGCAATAAAGCTATGTTATTAGAAGAAAGGCTGTTGTAATTGCTGATAAAAAAATCAGCATATTTAAAATAACCTAAAAAAGAAAGATTGGCACTGATGCCAAAAATCAGTAAAGCTTTTTTGGAAACCTTGATCGATATATTGTCATTAAGTGAGTTACCGATAATATAATTAAACAAGAGTGAGGTTAATAATAAAGGTAAATAAGCAATATTCCACCAGGAGTAAAAGAAAAAGGAAGCAAAAATAAGCAGTCCTTTCGCGGCAATAAGCAGTCGTTTCTGGATTAAAAAATAATAGCCGATGACAACAAAAGGTAAAAATAAGAAAATAAATTCGTAGCTATTAAATATCATAACAGATTGGTTTTTAAAGTAATGGGCTTGTCTTTTGGATAAAATAATTCACTGTCAGCATCGTGATAGGCGAACAAGAAATTTATCAGAAAATAATACACTTTTTACTCCAGAATGCGTAATATCAGTGGATTATTTAAAGCTTTAGTGTTTATTTTCGAGGTCTACATGAACAAAAAAATTTCCCGCGCTCTGGTCAGTGTATCGGACAAAACAGGGATTGTTGAATTTTGCCAAAGGCTAGCGCAATTAGGGATTGAAATTTTATCTACAGGCGGTACTGCGGCGTTGTTGGCAAAAGAAAAAATTGCAGTCACCGAAGTCTCTGATTATACAGGCTTTCCTGAAATGATGGATGGACGGGTAAAAACCTTGCATCCCAAAGTTCACGGCGGAATTTTAGCAAGGCGTGGTATTGATGAAGCGGTGATGTTTGAAAACGGCATCAAAGCCATTGATATGGTGGTGGTTAATCTTTATCCGTTTGAAAAAACCATTGCCAATCCTGAGTGTGATTTAGCCACGGCGATTGAAAATATTGACATCGGTGGACCGACCATGATTCGTGCGGCGGCAAAAAATTACAATGATGTGGCAGTATTAGTTGATGCGAGTGATTATGCCGCTATTTTAGCGCAATTGACTGAAAATGCAGGACAATTAGACCAATCTTGCCGTTTTGCCTTAGCGTTAAAAAGTTTTGAACACACTGCCAGTTATGACACAGCGATTGCCCGTTATTTAAATCGCTTGCATGAAGTGGTTTTTCCTCCCGTATTGAATCTGCATTATCAACACAAACAAGGGTTGCGTTATGGGGAAAATCCGCATCAGCAAGCTGGATTTTATAGTGAAAAAAATCCGCCCGCAGGCTCTATCGCCGCTGCTTTGCAACTGCAAGGCAAGGAATTATCGTATAACAATATTGCCGATGCAGACGCGGCATTGGAATGTGTGAAAGCCTTTAATGGCAAACCAACCTGTGTGATTGTCAAACACGCCAATCCTTGCGGTGTGGCACAAGCGGATGATTGTTTAACCGCTTATAACTTAGCCTACAAAACTGACCCAACGTCTGCTTTTGGTGGAATTATTGCCTTTAACCACGAATTAGATGCCAGCACCGCTGAAGCCATTGTTAGTCGGCAGTTTGTGGAAGTGATTATTGCTCCCAGCATTTGCGCAGCGGCACAAACCGTATTAGCGACTAAGCAAAATGTGCGCGTATTGGTGTCGGGAACATGGTCTACAGAACAGCAAACTGCGTTGGATTATAAAAAAGTGGCAGGCGGCTTGCTGGTGCAGGACAAAGATTACGGGCAAATCAGTGCCAATGACATCAAAATGGTCAGTAAACGAATGCCCACCTCAGAAGAATTAGCCGATTTATTGTTTGCTTGGAAAGTGGCGAAATTTGTTAAATCCAATGCCATTGTGTACTGTAAAAATGGGCAAACCATTGGTATCGGCGCAGGGCAAATGAGTCGGGTCTATTCAGCAAAAGTGGCAGGCATTAAAGCTCAAGATGAGGGCTTAGAAGTGGCAGGTTCTGTGATGGCATCGGATGCGTTTTTTCCTTTTCGTGATGGGATTGACTCGGCAGCCGCAGTAGGCATTACTGCTGTGATTCAACCAGGTGGCTCAATGCGTGACAACGAAGTGATTGCGGCAGCCGATGAACACAATATTGCGATGGTGTTCACAGGAATGCGCCACTTTAGACATTAACCCAAAATTAGCGTGTTTGGGCTTTGCAAAAAAACCATTTAGAGCGTATTTTTAACCCTTTCCTGTGGAGGTCACTAAAAATGCGCCCTAAAATTTTAACTATCCTTTTGATTGCCCATCTAACCGCTTGTAGCAGCTATTCTGTTAATGAAGTCGCTGAACAAGCCCCGCCCAGTCCTGAACCTGTTGCCGCAGGTGCGGCAATGGAAGCTTATGCCGTTGTTGATGGCAGCGTTACAAAAAAACCGTTGCCGCAATCGAAAAACAAAGGCATTCGTAGTAATGCAAAAATGGCGATGCCTGCGGCGGTTGGCATGGTAAATCCTGATTTTCGTCTTGCAGCAGAACCTGTCAATCGGGAAAATTATGCCGCTGTCACCCAAAATGCGATTAAAAATGTTGCGCAAGAACCTGTTTCCACCTTCAGTATTGATGTTGATACAGGCTCGTATAGCAATGTGCGGCGCATTTTAAACAGCGGACATTTGCCACCCACTGACGCGGTGCGGGTCGAAGAATTAATCAATTATTTTGATTACGATTACCCTGTGCCACGTTCGACTAAACAGCCTTTTACCGTGAGTACCGAAATCGCCCCCACCCCGTGGAACAGCAAAACCAAATTGCTGCATATTGGCATTAAGGGCTATGAGGTGGCGCAAAATAAATTGCCGCCTGCCAATTTAGTGTTTTTGATTGATGTTTCTGGCTCAATGAATTCACCCGATAAATTAGAATTGATTAAAGCGGCGATGAAATTGCTCTGTCAACAAATGGGCGAGCGCGATACGATTTCCATTGTGGTGTATGCGGGCAATACCGCCGTTTTATTAGAGCCAACCTCGGCTGACAACATCGGCAAAATTCACGCCGCGATTGATAGCTTAGGGGCAGGTGGCTCAACCAATGGTGGAGCAGGCATTACCTTAGCCTATAACATGGCGCAACAAGGTTTTATAAAAAACGGCATTAATCGGATTATTTTAGCCACCGATGGCGATTTTAATGTGGGAACGGTTAATTTTCAGTCGTTACTCGATTTAGTGGCTGAAAAACGCAAATCAGGAATTGGCTTGACTACGCTAGGCGTAGGCGGTGGCAATTATAATGATAAGTTAATGGAACAATTAGCCGATGCAGGCAATGGCAATCATGCCTATTTGGACAATTTACAGGAAGCGCAAAAAGTGTTGGTTGACCAACTCAGCTCAACCTTACATACCATTGCCAGTGATGTAAAAATTCAAATTGAATTTAATCCAGAGCAAGTGAGCGAATATCGCTTGATTGGCTATGAAAACCGCTTGTTAAAACGGGAAGATTTTAGCAACGATAAAGTCGATGCTGGCGAAATTGGCGCAGGGCATAGCGTCACGGCTTTGTATGAAATTGCGCTGAAAGGCGAAGGCGGAGAACGCCTTGAAAACTTGCGCTATAGTACAAAACAAGATAACTCAAGCCATAAAGGGCATGAATTAGCTTTTTTGCGGTTGCGCTATAAACCCACCAGTGATGCGAAAAGTCGCTTGCTAGAAACCCCGTTATTAAAATCACAGATTAGCCATAGACTTGAAAAAACATCGGAAAATTTTCGTTTTGCCGCTGCCGTTGCAGGGTTTGGACAATTATTGCGCGGCGGACAGTACACCGAAAATTTTGGTTACGATGCGGTTAAACAATTAGCACAAGATGCACGGGGTGAGGATAAATTCGGTTATCGGGCAGGTTTTTTAAGTTTGATTGATTTAGCAAAAAGCGTCAGTGCGGTTAAACCTGCGCCTTAATTTGAAGAAGAAACTGTCAGTGCAACAGCGATTTGTGATTGCGCTGATAAGTTTGAAGGTGAGTTGAGTTTAAGTTTTAACAACAGGAGTTTTTCCATGACAACTTTAACAGTGACTACTACCGATGATAGCGGGGCAGGTTCATTACGCGCGACAATTGCAGCGGCGGCAACGGGCGACACTATTATCTTTGCGGCGAATTTAGCGCAGCAAACCATCACCCTGACCAGCGGTCAGTTGGACATCAACAAAAATCTTAGCATCGACAGCAGCGCGACAGCGGGCTTAACCCTCAGTGGCAATAACGCCTCGCGCATTTTGAATGTGCAGGGCGCGGTGACTGTTGATTTAAAAAATTTGACCTTCGCCAACGGCAAACTGACTGGAACAGACGAAGCCACTGGCGCGGGTGCGGCGATTCGTGGCGGGGACAGCGGCATTTTGAGCGTGGAAAATTGTCAATTCAAAAATAACGTTGCGGGTTTCGGCGGCGCAATTTATACCGGTTTTAAAAGCACCAACACCGTTATCGGCAGTACGTTTGACAGTAATGAGGGGCTTTCTGCCAACAGTGAACGCGGCGCGGGCGCGATTGCCACCAAAAGTGCCGGTTCGCTGACCGTGAAAGATTCAACGTTTACCAATAACAAAGGCATTAACGGCGGCGCGATTAATAGTTTGCTGGGTAATTTAACCGTTGAAAATTCCACTTTTTTCAATAACGACACTACCGCTGGCAGCAGTGGCACGAATACTAGCGGCTACGGCGGCGCGATTTATACCGATGGCGCAAATGCCTCTGGCGCAAACAGTTTGCCTGGTCAAATCGGCGGCACAATTGCCATTCGCAACAGCGTGTTTGACGGCAACAAAGGTGCAGGGCAGGGCGGCGGATTATTTTTATTTGCTTATGCGCCCGATAAAATCGTGCTAGATGGCGATAAAATTATTAATAATCAAGTGATTAAAAGTGTAAATGGGGATGCGATTGGTGGTGGTTTGCGCTTAGGAAATGGCGAGTTTTCTATTAAAAATACCTTGTTTTCCAATAATTTATCGCTTACTCAAGGTGGCGGCTTATGGGTGGGCGAAAAATCGCCTGGCACAATTGTCAACAGCACTTTCGTTGGCAATAAAGCTGAAGATGCTAGTAGTAAAAGCGGTTTGGGTGGGGCGATAACTGTTGTGACCACCGAGGCGATTTCGATTGTCAACAGTACGATTACCAAAAATTCCGCTGGTTTCCAAGGCGGCGCGTTTTGGGGTGGCGGCTCACTAGTCACACTACAGAATACAATTGTTGCCAACAATACCGCCGACAACGGTGGCAATAATTGGGCGATTAAACAAAATGCCGGCAGCAGCCAATTCAGCGACGCGGGCGGAAATTTTCAATGGCCCGCAAAAAATCCCAATGACAGCAGCGATTTTAATGTAACCGATAAAGTGACGATTGCTGACCCAAAATTAGATGTGTTGCAAACCGTGAATGGCGTGTCGGTTGTGCCATTATTGATGGGTAGTCCAGCGATTGACGCGGCAGTGAGCGGTGCGCCAGTCAGCGACGCTCACGGTCAAGTGCGGGTGGATGGCGATAATAACGGCAGCGTGGTGGCAGACAGCGGCGCGTATGAATTTGCCACCGGAACGGCGGCGTTGCCGCAATTGGCAATTACCGCCACCGATGCCGATAAAGCCGAAAGTGCCGCCTCTTTTACCTTTACCGTGAATCGCACGGGCAATCTATCCAGCCCTTCATCCGCTGATTGGATGGTTTCAGGCGATAGCGCAACAGCAGATGATTTTGCCCCCACTATTTTGTCAATCCAATCGGTCAGTTTTGCCGCCAATGAAACTAGCAAGCCGATTACCATTATGATTGCCGATGACAAGCTAGTTGAAGCGGATGAAACGTTTAAGGTGGTGCTGTCCAATCCTAACGGTGCAACCCTTAGCGTTGCTTCTGCCACTGGCACGATTCGTAATGATGACATCGCGTCAAGCACTGGCACATCCGGCAATGACGTATTAACTGGTACGACTGGCAACGATACTTTCAACGGCGGCGCGGGCAATGACACCTGCAATGGCGACCTGGGTGTTGATACCGCGCTCTACGCGGGTGTACGGGCTAATTTTATCGTGCAACGCGCTCCTGTTGGTTTCACCTTTACCGTGACCGATAAAACTGGCGCGGAAGGCACGGATACACTCACTGGCATAGAGAAAATTAAGTTTAGCGACAGCACTGAAATTCGGCTGGATATTTCTGGGGTTTCAGGTCAAGCGTATCGGGTTTATCGTGCGGCGTTTGACCGCGCTCCTGATGCAGGTGGTTTGGGTTTTTGGATTGATGCCATGGATAAAGGCGCGTCATTGCAAGCAGTGGCAAATGGCTTTGTCAACAGCACCGAATTTTTGATGCAATACGGTTTAAATCCTACGCCCGAAACGTTTGTGACTAAACTTTACAATAACGTTTTGCATCGAGCCTATGACCAAAGTGGGTTTGATTTTTGGATAGGTACGCTAAAAAGCGGAGCTAATACGCAAGCAGCGGTGCTGGCGCAATTTAGTGAAAGCATTGAAAATCAAGATGCAACGATTGGTCTGCTGGTCAATGGGGTGGAATACACACCGTATTTCGCGCTTTAATTATGGGTTCTGTTTCAAGGGGTGTTGATAAAGTTGTTGGCTGGTGAGCATGATTTTTTACCTTTAAAAAGCGTTTGACGATGGTGCATTTAAGCCGTTTTATTAAAAAAACAGTGGCAATAAAAAAAGCCCTGAGTGCGTTGGCAAGTGGGGCTTTGGTTTTTGTAGCATGAATATTCAAGATTAATTGACTAATAATCTTTGAATTTCAGGTCTGCGAAATCCAATTGCGTAATCAATCACCTTTTTACCACAGCTATTGACGGCTTGAGCATCCGCTTTATAGTCAAGCAATACTTCCACAACTTTTGTTAAATTCAGTTCTGTTGCATACATTAAAGGGGTGAGTCGGTTAATAAAATGCCCGTCCGGTGATGCGCCGTTTTCTAACAGCAGTTTAATAATGACAACTGTTTTATCTTCAGAAACACCTTGTTCTTTATATTTGCTTCTAAGAGTGATTTCTAAGGCTTTGTAAAGATTAGATGGTTTTATCATGTTTTCCATCATGGAAGTCGCTTCGTTTTGATGGCTTGAATTTTTACTTAATGACTTTCTCTTTACATAATCAGTTGGACTTTCCATTAACTGATAAAAGACCATCATTACATAATAAATGTAAGATAGCTCTGGTTTATTACATTTTATTTTCACATCCGCGCCTTTTTTAATTAAGCGTTCTATCATTTCTAAATCAAACGTTCTAATTGCCAATGATAATGCTGTAATCCCTTTTCCTTTCGTTACGCTATTAATAATTTTTGATAAATCCTCTTCAAATAATCGATTAATAATTTTTAAATATTTTTCATTTTTATGTATAAAAGTAAACCCATAATACTCTTGTAAAAGTTCAATTAAAA